>DNXU01000057.1:0-5018 GCA_003505715.1 Cyanobacteria bacterium UBA8803
CAATTACCAATCACCAATTACCAATCACCAATCACCAATCACCAATCACCAATCACCAATCACCAATCACCAATTACCAATCACCAATCACCAATTACCAATTACCAATTACACTCCTGGCCCTAGCCCGATTTTGCCAGCATAGAGGGCACCATTGCCCAATTCGTCTTCAATGCGCAGCAGGCGGTTGTATTTGGCAACCCGTTCGCTACGACACAGAGAACCGGTTTTGATTTGTCCGGCACGGGTGGCTACGGCTAGATCGGCGATAGTTGTGTCTTCGGTTTCCCCGGAACGGTGAGAGATTACTGACCGGAACCCCTTGCGGGTGGCTAGTTCGATGGTTTCTAAGGTTTCGCTGAGGGAACCGATTTGATTGAGTTTGATCAAGATGGCATTCCCTGCCTTTAAGTTAATCCCTTTTTGGAGGCGAGTGGGGTTAGTGACAAAGAGGTCATCGCCAACTAACTGAATGCGATCGCCTAATTTCTCGGTCAACAATTTCCAGTTATCCCAATCTTCTTCATGCAACCCGTCTTCAATGGAAACAATGGGGTATTGGCTAACCAAGCTTGCCAGATAATCAATCATCTCGGTGGGCGCATGAGACGAGCCTTCATAGGTATACTGACCGTCTTTGTAAAACTCGCTAGCCGCCACATCCATGGCTAAAGCGACTTGATCCCCTGGTTTGTACCCTGCTTTTTCAATAGCTGCTACCAGAAGTTCTAACGCAGCTTTATTAGATTCCAGGTTAGGGGCAAAGCCACCTTCATCGCCAACACCCGTCAGCAGGTTTTTCTCTTTTAAAACCTTAGCTAGGGCGGCAAACACCTCAGCACCCCAGCGCAGCGCCTCCCGGAATGAGTCGGCACCTAAGGGCACGATCATGAACTCCTGAAAGTCCACGTTATTATCGGCATGGGCACCGCCGTTAATCACATTCATCAAAGGTACGGGTAAGACATGGGAAAGAGGCCCTCCCAAATAGCGATAGAGGGGAAGTGCTACTTCAGCAGCAGCAGCTTTAGCGGTGGCTAGGGATACAGCGAGGATGGCATTGGCTCCCAAGTTGGATTTATTGGCGGAACCATCGCGGTGAATCATGATTTCGTCGATGGTTGCCTGGTCGAGGGCGTCCGCGTTCAGCAGTTCTGGGGTAATTTTTTCCTTAATATTGCGTACCGCCTTGAGTACCCCTTTGCCTCCGTAACGGTGGTTATCATCATCGCGCAGTTCGTGCGCTTCAAACGTGCCTGTAGAAGCGCCGCTGGGGACTTGGGCCAATCCCACAGCCCCGCTAGCGAGGCGGACTTCAGCTTCAACCGTGGGGCGTCCCCGGGAGTCTAGAATTTCTCTGGCATCAATGGCCTCGATAGTTGCTTCTGACTTGTCTAGCATTGGTTTTTCTCAATTGGTATGCGATCGGTGTTCAGGATACTTCTGAACCTGTGAAGGGGTAAGCTTCTTTAAGGATGTCTTTAATCCCTCAAATGAGGGATGAGGGATGAGGGGGAGAATCATTTTCATCCCGCGAGTTGTGAGGGAGTTCTAGATCTAGAATTAACTGCAATCCGTGGCAAACTATCCTGAGATCCTCCTGTTAATACTCTGGGAATCACTTCTCGATAGATAGGATTGGCAATTATTAATCCTCCTTCTTGATCTCGCTTGACTAAACCAAGATCCACTAAAAATTGGCGATCGTCATCGGGAATATCTCCTAATTCTTGTCCTGCTAACATCGGTTCGATGATACAACGGACTCTCGGTTCTCGCAGTCGATAAGCTAAACTATCAAGGTGGGTATCTTTCCGCTGAATCAGGATTTCTTTTGCTTGTTCGACGTGTTCGATGGTGAGAGCAATTGTGGGAGCTGGTACGATCACCTCTGTCATTTGTCGGGCTAGGGCATTAACTAAGCGAGGTTGTCCTTCCCCTAATTTTTAAAGCAACAATGGCTCAATTTTTGCTTGTACTTCCTCAATGGTACTTTCTGGTGCAACCTCAACAAATTTAATATTACGGGCTTTCCAGTCTAAACATTTAATTTGGTCTGCCAGAATAACCCCCTGAACTTTTAGTCCAGAGGGCAATAGAACTTCAAAAGGATAACCTTTTTGGTTTTTAGTAATTGGCATCAACAAAGCTAGAGAGCTTTTCTTATTGTAATCAAAAGGGGAGATCACAAAAGCAGGTCTATGTCCCCTCTGTTCATGCCCCTTAGTTGGATGGAAGTCCAGATAAACTATGTCTCCCCGTTTGGGAATATATAGATTTGCTTGTGCTACCACAGTTCTTTGCCTACTGATATCCCACTATCAATTTCAGAGTGAAGATTCTCTGGCGTTATTCCGTCGAGCAACTTATCAAGGGAATAACGCTTTCGGCTTCTGGGCTTTATTACTATAGTGCCATCCACTAAATCAAGAGATATCTCAGCCCCTTCATATAAATGAATCTCTTTAGCTAAATTTTGTGGAATACGAATAGCAAGACTATTACCCCACTTGGCAACAGTGGTAACCATAATCTGGATCTCCATTTAGCGAAATACATTGTATCTTTTCAGCAGGATAGTCAAACATCAACAAGGCTGTTGACTCCCTACTTTGGCTGGTAGCCAAGTATATACAAAGTATCTACATGCTAGCTACGGGGGAGATATTTTGCAAGTGTTATCCTCAAAGCTAGTTATAAACATCCTAGCGATCGCATTATTAGACATCTCCAAAACCCTCAAAGCCTTTCCCATATTGATTTTGGACTGCCTAACCGGGCTGAGAGTTCTTTCTACACTCCCAGCCTAGGAGCAAAACCACCTAGCAATCAAAGCCAAATTTAATCCCGGTGGACAGTTTACCAGGTAACGAGCGATGAGGAAAATGCATGGCTCGTTGCACTGACAGGATATAATATCATGTCCGGTAGCATCTTTCCTTGTATAAAAAGGTTCGTAGTAACAACCGGACACGATATAATTGCTCAGGTTTGCTTAAGCTATTGAAGAGCTTTACGCTTGGTATACCATTTGTTTTAGGTGAGGATATTAATAAATCAAATGCACGTAATATTTTACCGAAAGTAATCATATCTCATAGTGTATCGTCGGAAAATTTCGTTAATGTTCACCAACTAAATATTTGTTCCGACAGAAGGCGACCTCCTAAATATAAATTAACTGAACAAATATCAAATCAATTTCAATATATTATTTATCGCAGTCTCCGCTATTGTCCGACTATAGATAGCTTTTTAACTGATGTATTGCGCAACTTTACTTCCCAGGCTCTCCCCAATACTCTTAATCGTCAAGTAGATTTATTACTAAAAGTTTTCCGTCAACATCGCTGCTTAATTATTATTGATGACTTAGAGATTTTATTTAAAAACGGCAAATTTGCGGGTAACTACCAGCCAGAATTTGAGGGATATTATCTATTGTTTAAACAAATTGCGGAATTGTCTCATATAAGTAGTTTATTGTTAATTACCAGTGAACAACCACCAGATGCGATCGCTACTCGTCAAAAACTCACCCGTTGTTTCGTTGATATTAAGTAATGAGATTGTATCGGAATTAAATCGGGTATGGTTAAGGTTAACTGAATCAGAAAAAGAGATAATGAAATACTTAGCTAAACAAGTACAAGCTATTACTTTGAGCCAAGTTTTACAGGAAACATCTGAAAATTATACTACCGAGATTAGATTAAATGCGGTTCAATCACTCAAAAGACGTTGTTTTTTAGAAGATCCTGAAAATAGCGGATCTTCTTCATTATTAAGATTAGATCGAATTTGGGTGGCTTATGTGCATTCAATGTAATTATATAAATTAGGCTCTTAAATTTAAATTCTGTTCCCCCCAAGGTTGGGGGGTTAGGGGGGCGGGGCAACTTCCTAAGGCAGTTCCACCGAAGTCGGTTTGGCAATGTGAGGTAAACCCCAGCCTAACTTTTCCCGTAAAATGCGGAAGAACTCCGGTGATTGCAAACGAATAAATCGTGCTGAATAACGCGATCGCTCCAACTGAACCCGATCCTCTGGCAATATGTAACATCCGGCATTGCCATCCACTACCATTACTAATTGATTGGGCGTGGCTGGAAAAACCGTTACCTGCTCGCTATCGGCAAATACCAAGGCTCTAGATGCTAAGGAATGAGGACAAATTGGCATTAGTTGCAGCACTGGCACCCCAGGCGTGACTACTGTTCCCCCAGCACTCAGAGAATAAGCCGTTGAACCTGTCGGCGTTGAGATAATCAAGCCATCTGCTGCAATATCTACTGGAGCGTGATGCCCGATCTGCACTTCAAAATGACACATGCAGGTTAAGGGTTCCCGGTGCAGTACCATCTCATTCAAGCAAAGTGCTTCCCACCAAATGCGCTCCTCCCGCACCACCCGCACCAACACCATCGTCCGCTCTTCGATTTGGTATTCTCCTGCTATGACCCGTTCTAAGGCAAAATGCAGATGGTTTAGGTAAATCTCTGTCAAAAACCCCATGTGACCAGTATTTACTGTTAGCAGTGGGATACCATAGGGAGCCACTTGGCGAAATGCGGAAAGAACTGTACCATCTCCCCCCAGTACCACCGCGAATTCCATCTGCTCGTCAAAACCAGGAGGAGCAAGTTTTTCCAAAGGCGTGTGACAAATCGGCGAATCGGGACGGGAGTAGCCCAAAATGCCGCCGACTCCGGTTGCCATACACACGTCCCAACCTAAATCGCTCAGCTTGTCTTGCAACTCCGCAGCCACACGACAAGCCACGGGTTTAATGTCGTTATAGATTATCCCTGCTTTGCCCACCCTCACCTGTCCGTGTCGTACTTAAATAAGGTAACATCCTCCCACGATAACTCTAACGGGTCGAGCGTGGGTTTTCAATGGTTCATGGTTCATGGTTCATGGTTCATCGTTCATAGCAATGAGCAATTCTCTATCAACCAACAACCAACAACCAACAACCAACAACCAACAACCATCAACCAACAACCAACAACCAA
>DNXU01000057.1:5067-6213 GCA_003505715.1 Cyanobacteria bacterium UBA8803
CAACCAACAACCAACAACAATTAGCCCTATACCTCAAGTCGAAGATTTAAACGGAGTCTTCTTCTTCTTTTTAGATTTGTCCTTCTCATAGCCGATTTCCTTAAGCTTCTTCATAATCCGGTTAAAGTACTCTTGTAAGTAAGCTTCTAAAGTTGTGGTTTCTTTCGGGTCTAAGTTAAAAACTTTGTAGACTTCCTCCATCGACGCATCCATCGGTTTTCCCGTGGCCAAAACCTCAGCGAAAGCCAGCCGATCGGCAATATTCCAAGTCCATTGAAAAAATCGAGTGATTTGGCGTATTGCCCGTAAGAGGTTGAGCGGAAGTCGGGCAATTTTCGCCTCCTTGCCAGATAGTCGCTCGCACAGGTTGATGATTTCGTAACCGCTCCAAGCACGATTCCCTACTACAGGAAAAGTTTTATTTGCTGTTTCTGGAACTGCCAGGGCACGAACTGCAAATTTAGCGATATCCTGAGTATCCATATAAGCAATAGGAGCGGTTTCGCCAGTCATCCAAACGGCCTGACCCTCCAAAATCGGAATTGCATACTGCATAATTAACCCCTGCATAAAGCCACAAGGTTGCAAAATCGTATAATTCAATCCCGATTCAGCCAGCAAAAGTTCCGTACACCGCTTAATTTCCATCAGCGGGACATCAGGAAATTTATCGGCGTTGAGAATAGAGAAGAAAACAAACCGTTCCACACCAGCTGCAACAGCTGCTTGAATGAGCGATACTTTGCCGTCCCAATCCACCTGTTTGATGGTTAAAGGGCCTGTCGGTCGGGAGGTTGCAGCATCAATCACAGCCGTAATCCCTTCAAGGGCAGGTGCCAGCGTTTCAGGATCGCAGAGGTCGCCTTGTACAATTTCAGCGCCCCATTCTTTTAAAAAGGTGGCTTTTTTGGGGCTGCGGACAAAACAGCGTACCTGATAGCCTTCGTCGAGGGCACGACGAACCACCTGTCTTCCTAAGGTGCCTGTTGCACCGACGACCAACAAGTTCATCAAAAGTTTTTAGTGAGTGTTCGTAAACTTTCTATAAGATTCTATCAGAAATATCTCAGTTTTACCTCAGACATGCTAACCAGTCATACTAGTCAGTGGGTTTACAGCCTGGTGAGGGGGTGAGGGGGTGAGGGG
>DNXU01000340.1:0-4289 GCA_003505715.1 Cyanobacteria bacterium UBA8803
GCATTTAGGAAATTGGTATTAGAAGCACAATACCCGGAACTTAGCCAATCCACAACATCCTCAAAAGGAACTACCACCACTACTAGCAGCGATACCAGTAGCGGGCAAGAGCTAGACCTAGCCACAGTGATAAAATCTACCAACGCCCTCTCCAGCGAAATTATTTTGGAAAATTTACTGGCAACTTTAATGAATATTCTCGTAGAAAATGCTGGAGCCACAAGAGGAATTTTAATCTTACCTCGCGGTGATAATTTATTGGTCGAAGCAACCAAAGAAACTGAGTCTGATAATGTTTCTCTTTTGCAGTCGCTTCCTATTGATGAGTTTGCAAGGCTTTCTGCCAAAATTGTGCATTATGTCGCCCGTACTCGCGAAACAGTTATTTTGAATGATGCAGCGGAGGCCGACAACTTTAACGATGATTCCTACCTGCAAAATTATAGTTGTCAATCGCTCGCCTGCACTCCCTTAATAAATCAAGGTAAACTCAAAGGCATTATCTATCTGGAAAATAACTTGACCAAGGGCGCTTTTACCGGAAAGCGCATGGCTCTGTTGCAAACCCTCGCTACGCAAGCAGCAATCTCCTTAGAGAATGCCCAACTGTATAACAATATTACCACCTTAAACACGGCTTATGAGCGCTTTGTTCCTTACCAATTTCTCAGTTTTTTAAATAAGCAGAGTATTAATGAATATCTCGGTTATATGGAACCGCAAATTAAAAAGTATAGCGGGTTTATCGATAAATATATCGGCGATGCAATTATGGCCTTATTTCCCAATTCTGCTGATGATGCAGTCCAAGGAGCGCTAGCCATGCTGCAAGAGTTGAAAAAATACAATCGAATTCGACAAGAAAGAAATCTCAACCCTCTTCGTATTGGCATAGGTTTGCATACAGGCTCGTTAATGTTAGGAACAGTAGGAGGTATGAGCCGTATGGATGGAACAGTAATCGGAGATTCGGTCAACCTTTCCTCTCGAGTGGAGGGATTAACCAAAACCTATGGAGTTTCGCTTTTAATCACCAATAAAACTTGGGAAAGTTTAAATAATCCTTTAGAATACGATTTACGATTTATCGGAAAAGTGCAAGCAAAAGGTAAAACTAAAGCAGTTAGTTTGTTTGAAGTATTTTCCGCAGATTTGCCAGAATTGCGGGAAGCAAAAATCGCCACTAAAGGAAAGTTTGAACAAGCAGTTCTGTTTTATCACAGGTGTTCTTTCCAAGAAGCCGCACGTTTATTTAAAGAATGCGTAGAGTATCATGAGGATGATAGCGCTGCTCGCACCTATTTAGAACGCTTGCAACAGGATATGGCTTAGCCCTTTTTTAAGCTCCAATGCAAGGCTTTGCTAATCTGCTCTGCCAGTTTTAACGGACGGAAGGGCTTGGCAAAGACAGCAGTAACCTCAAACCCAGTAGAGTTCTCTCGCTCCGACTGCTGGGTTTTGGCAGTCACTAAAATCACTGGAATTGTCTGGGTTGCAGGATTAGCCTTCAACTGTTGAAGGATTAATCGCCCATCCATATCAGGCATCATCATATCGAGCAGGATGACATCGGGTTGGTTGTTAGCAGCTATCTTTAAGGCTTCCTGTCCATTACTAGCAGTCAACACGTTCCAACCAGCAGCCATTTCCAGCCCTAGCTTGGCGATCGCCCGTACATCTTCTTCGTCGTCAACAATTAGGATATTTTTGCTCATGATGATACTGATACTTTTAATCGTTATTTGGAAGTTCCAAGGGCAACTGAACATAAAAGATGCTGCCCTCACCAAGAAAGCTCTCAGCCCAGATTTTCCCATCATGCTGCTGCACAATATTGCGGCAAATGGCGAGTCCTAACCCTGTTCCTCCTTTCTTGCGGGAGTCGGATGCATCGACTTGCTGAAAGCGCTCAAAAATGATTTGTAATTTATCTGAAGGAATTCCTCGTCCCTTGTCTCGGACAGTAATGAGAAGAGTGTTGAGGGTTGGGGTGAATGCGCCTTTACTCTTGAGTTCAGCGCTCAACCAAACCGTATCGCCCGGTTCAGAAAACTTAATAGCATTGCTCAGTAAGTTAGTCAGGGTTTGCAGCAGGCGATCAGGATCTGCCCAAAGTTCTACAGAAAGGGGTTTAGTGTTCAGCTTGACTTGTGATGTATCTGCCATTGCTTGCATCGCTTCCGTTGCCTGAATTATTAGGTCAGCCGCATTACACTTGACCTTGTGCATGACAATTTTGCCAGATTTCATCCGCTCCAAATCGAGAATGTCGTTAACTAGGCGTGTGAGTCGTTCAGTATTGGAGGTGGCAATGCTTAAGAATTTTTGTCCTTGCTCAGTCAGGGTTCCCAGTTGTCCTGTGCCCAAGAGATCCAATGCTCCTAAAATCGAGTTTAAAGGAGTCCGTAGCTCGTGACTGACTAAAGAAATAAACTCGTTTTCCAGATGTTTGCGTGCGGTGATGTCATTGGCGATGAGCAAAGCACACTGCACTCCATCCAGGTCAATCAGTTCAATGGATAGCAGTACAATCTTGACTTCACTGGTCTTGGTGCGAAATTCAAACTCTTGATTGTACAATGACCCAGTTTCTGGCAACAGTTGAACGATATGAGCGATCGCCTCGTCGTCCTGGCTCAAGCGAAGTTCCGCAGCGGTGTATCCAATGACTTCTTCTAAAGAATAGCCGCTCATTTTTAAGAAACTGGGATTGACATCGATAAAACGCATTTCAGAGAGGGTAGCAATTGCGATCGGATTGGGACTAGAACGAAAGGCTTTGGCAAACTTGTCTTCGGCTTGTTGGCGTTCCAGGATCTCCTGCTGCAACTGGGCATTTTGGGCCTGGAGTTGTTTTTGGAGTAGACGAATGGTCAGGTGATTTTCAATTCGAGCTAAAACCTCCTCTAGCTGAAAGGGTTTGGTAATATAGTCCACTCCACCGACAGCAAAGGCTTTGACTTTATCTAGTACATCTCCTAAGGCACTGATAAAAATTACCGGGATATCGCGGGTACGTTCGTTTGCTTTCAGCTCTTGACAGACTTCATAGCCATTCATCTGGGGCATATTCACGTCTAGCAAAATCAAGTCGGGAGGAGCTGCCTGTGCACCTCGCAAGCCTGCCGAGCCTTTAGTAACGCTACGAACTTTATACCCCTGTTCCGTCAGCATTGCGGAGAGAAGGTTCAGGTTCTCTGGCGTGTCATCAATCACTAAGATGTTGGCTTTAGGGGTACTGGCTGACTGGCTAGACATTTTTATATCCGATAGGCAGGTTGATGGGTGGTATCCAGGGTTTTTAATCCGTTAGAGTCGGCTACTGATTGATGTTGCCACCTCCAAGGGGTTCACCAGATGCACTTGCACGTTAAAGCTAAATCTAGAACCCTGTCCGAGAATACTGCTACAGCCAATATTACCCCCCATCAACCGCACAAGAGTCTGTGGCTTCATCTCGTACAGAAGTGAGGTCGCAGGAAATCCAACGTAAGTTTCCATCCGGGTGGTTATACCGATACTCAACTTGGCAAGTCCCTTCGGCATAAATAGTATTAAAGCCTTGATGCGGCTCTTGGCCTTTGAAAAATTTTCCACCAGTTGCGATTATCTCCCCTAGTTCTCCCCGATTGCCCTGTAATCTTCAAACTATCGACGGAGGGAGGAATCAAACAGCCGTTGACTGCCAGCTCTGAACAATGAAGTCTTCAGCTAATCTGAGCAATCCTCAACTACATCAAGGAGAAGCGATCGTGCTAAACAAGCAACCCAAAAATCGTATTCATAAGCAGCAATTAAATATCAATAATTTAGCCCTAAATAACGATCAAGTCAAAGAATTAACTGACACTGAATCTTTTTATGTAGTAGCATCCTTGGGAGAGGATTTTATCATCTCCTACACCTCTAGTCGCAACCAAAAGGTGAAAACTGGTGCAGGCAATTACATTATCACGATTGGAATTGGATCTGATGAAGTCGATGGGGGCGATGGTAGCGATTTGTTAAAAGTGGACTATTCTGCTAATACCTACACCGGGACGAAAGATGGTCTGCGGATGAATGCAGTGTGGGATTACGGTGACTACAGTGGCGGATTCTACGCCTATAACAGTAGCTCAAGTTACGATCGGGGATCGTTATCAAATATCGAACGGTTTGATATCATATGATGTCCGGTTAAACACCCATAATATCTGTAGAGGCGGGTTTAGGGACAAATATTATAGGCTTCTCAGATAGGTCTTATATCATGTCCGGTTAAACACCCCTAATATCTGTAGGGGCGG
>DNXU01000340.1:4367-34904 GCA_003505715.1 Cyanobacteria bacterium UBA8803
TGCCGGACATCATATCAGTCATCCTTCATGAATGATGTTTGTTCTCCGTTACATAAGACTTACCCACAGTTGCCCACAGTTAGAACTTTCTATCCCAGATAACTGTAGAAAAAAGTTCAATAGTGGCAAGCCACTATATCACTATGACACTATACTAACTTTTAGAGACGCTTAGCGGACACTTCTATCCCCAAGGCGACGGCATCCAGGGTTTTTAATCCGTTAGAGCCAAAATTTCATCAAACCCAAAGTGATGCACTAGCTCGATTAATTTGTCTGCCAGGTGACGATGAGATTGGGGAATTTGCTCACATAGTTGTAAGATTTTCTCTCCATCGACTTCAATTGCGGCTTGCCTTAAAGCAGCTATCCACTCTGGGTTCATAACGTTGAGGGATAAACAATCAAGGTTTTGAGATGAAGAGAGATTGAGCTGTTCTAGCTGGTTCTCAAAAATATATTGCACTCCCAGATGTTCTGTGATCTTATCAAAAATTATCTGTTCGCGAAAGGGTTTACGGACTAAGTCATCACAACCAGCGGCGAGAATTGTGGTCTTTTGTTCTTCAAAAGCACTGGCAGTTAGGGCAATAATTTTGGTTGGGGTGGTTCCCCTGCGTTCCGGTTCCCTAGCACGAATCTGACGGGCAGCTTCGTAGCCATCCATGACAGGCATTCGCATATCCATCCAAATTAGATGGGGTTGCCAAGTTTCCCACAGGGCGATCGCTTCTTGTCCGTTACTGGCAGACTGAACTTCAAAACCGACGCTGCCTAGGAGCTGTACTATTAAATCACAGTTTTCTTGGCGATCATCTACAACCAAAATGCGGTAACTGGGTTGATGGGGAGCAAGTTGGAGAACACGTCCGCTACTGATTGATGTTGCCACCTCCAAGGGGTTCACCAGATGCACTTGCACGTTAAAGGTGAATCTAGAACCCTGTCCGAGAATGCTGCTACAGCCAATATTACCCCCCATCAACCGCACAAATTGACGGCTAATCGTTAGTCCTAATCCTGTTCCCTCTTTAATTTGGGCACCACTGCTGGTTTGGACAAACGGCTGAAACAGATTGTCGATTTCGTCTGGTGCAATTCCGTATCCGGTATCTTCGACTTCAAAATGTAGGGTGTAGGGTGTAGAACTCGCTTCGTTCCCAGTCCTCATTCCTACTCGCAACGTCACTCCCCCAGTTTGGGTAAATTTGACGGCGTTACCCAAGAGATTGATGAGAACTTGGCGGAGTTTGCCCTCATCTGTACGGATATACTGGGGTAGGTCGGGCGCAAGTTCAAACTTAAGGAATAACTGCTTGGCTTTTGTCCGTACTAAAAACATTTCCTGTAGCGTCCGCAACAGCAGATGCAGGTCGAACGAATCAGGATTTAAAACAATTCGCCCCGCCTCAATCTTGGACATTTCCAGCACATCGTCAATCAGGTTGAGTAAGTGTTCTCCACTGCGGTTGATAGTTGCTACAGATTCACGCTGCTTGGAGGTGAGTGTAGTGTCTCGTTCCAGCAACTGAGCAAAACCTAAGATAGCATTCAAAGGTGTGCGGAGTTCGTGACTCATGTTGGCTAAGAATGCACTTTTGGCACGGTTGGCTGCTTCGGCAGCATCTTTGGCAGCGATGAGTGCCTCTTCAGCTTGATGCCTTGTACAACCCATCGCAATCAGTTCACCCACGAGTTGGAGGAGATTAATCTCCTCTTGACTCCAGGTTTTAGAGTAGTGAACAACACTAGCAACCAGCAGTCCCACAACTTGCCCAGAATGTCTCATGGGTACGATCGCAAAAGATTGAGTTGAGGTAGCAGCTAAGATACCTATTGCCGTGGCATTGAGGGGAGTTTCTGCCAGAGAGGAAAATTGCATCGCCTTGCCTTGAAACAATTGTTGATGAAGTTCCTTAAATTGCTCGACGGATGTAGCTCTGACTACGCTTGGTATTGCCTCGAGACAATCGGCATTCCACTCATAGGTAAGATAGCACTCTTGTCGATCGTCAGAGTAGGTATAGATGCAACTGCGTTCTGCCTCAATAAATTTCGCGATCGCTTCTAGCGTAAAATTAATGGCTGTGTCTAAGTCTTGGTCGAGGAAATGCCGGGAAATGTTGCTGAGTAATCCTTCCGCTTGCGTTCTGTGATATCTGTAGAAATGATAGTTGCAATCCAAGAATCTGTCGCTTCATCTCGCACAGAGGAGAGGTTGAAAGAAATCCAACGTAGTGTTCCATCCGGGTGGTTATACCGATACTCGCGTTCACAAGTTCCCTCAGTAAAAATGGCATTAAAGCCTTGTTGTAAGGTCGTTTCCAGGTCTTCATGCGCAATGCGCCACAGGAAAGAATTTTTGTCGGCTATTAACTGTTCCGGAGAATATCCCCAAAGCTGTACACTTCCAGCAGAGCAGTATTCATAGTTCCATTCACGATTGGCATACACCCGAACGCGATAGATGGCAGCTAGCGCACTATTAAGAATAGTGTTAAGTCTAGCTTCGGATACTTTTAAGGCTTCTTCTGCAAGTTTGCGATCGGTGATATCCATAGAAATGACGGTCACAAACCAAGAGTCTGTGGCTTCATCTCTTACAGAGGTGAGGTCGCTGGAAATCCAACGTAAGTTTCCATCCGGGTGGTTATACCGATACTCAACTTGGCCAGTCCCTTCGGCATAAATAGTATTAAAGCCTTGTTGTAAGGTCGTTTCCAGGTCTTCAGGCACAATGCGCGACAGGAGAGAATTTTTGTCGGCTATTAACTGTTCGGGAGAATATCCCCAAAGCTCTAGACTGCCAGCAGAGCAGTATTCATAGTTTAATTCCCGATTGGCATAAGCCCGCATACAATAGATAACAGCCAACGTACTGTTAAGAATAGTGTTAAGTCTAGCTTCGGAAGCTTTCAAGGCTTCTTCTGCGAGTTTGTGATCGGTGATGTCTCGCGTCACGGTAATGAACAGCAATTGTCCGTTAGCATCTCGTGAGACTGAGCTGTTGCAAATTTGCCACCTCCAGCTACCATCTTTGTGTCTGACACGGTACTGAAACTCAACAGCCAACTCTCCTGCTAAGTGCCGATTTATTACCTCTAGACATTTGGGTAGATCATCTGGATGAATATAGGGTGCAAAAGATTGACCCTCTAACTCCGCAGGAGTCCACCCTGTTAGATTAGTCACATTGGGGGAAACATAGGAAAGTATTCCTTCCACGTTAGTGATGGCAAGTACAGCATTGGCGTTTTCCACAATAGTGCGGAATTTGGCTTCGCTTTCAGATAGGGCGGCTTCAACTCGCTTCTTGTCGCTGATATCTGTAGAAATGGCAGTAGCAATCCAGCAGTCTGCAACTTCATCTCGCACAGATGTGACAGTCACAGAAATCCAGTGCAAGCTGCCATCAGGATGGTTGTACCGATACTCATAATTGAAGGGGCGTTCGGCAAAAACGGCATCGAAGCATCGTTGGGACATAACAGCCCAGTCTTCCGGATAAATGCGTGAGGGTATCCGGTTGTTGTCTCCCATTATTTCTTCAGCACAATAACCCCAAATCGCTACGCTGCTAGGGGAGATGTATTCGTATTGCCAGTCTCGATTGGCATAAACGCGAGCACGCTCAATCGCAGCAAGAGTTCTGCTGAGAATGGTGTTGAGTCTGGCTTCCGAGGCTTGTAAAGCTTCCTCTACCCGCTTCTTGTCGCTAATATCGCGCCCTAAAATCACCAGCCCCTTGCGTCTCCCATCGGGGTAAAATAGGGGGACTTTGATCATGTCTACAACGCTTACTGTACCGTCCGGTCGGGGAATTATTTCTTCTTGTCGATGAACAGAACCCTTTTGCCAAGCTTCTTCGTCTGTTATGTGACAACCGAGCAAGGCATCGCGATAAAAGTGGCTAAATTCTGCCAGTTCGGCGTCAGTTTTGCCTCGATAATCAACGCCTTGTAGCTCCAACAATTCAAGGGTAGCTGGGTTGGACTCCAGCCAACGCCCCTCACCGTCTTTAAAAGAGATAATATCAGGTGTAGCATTAATCAGCGTTCGTAACTGCTCCTCGCTTTCTGGTAAGGAGGCTTGGGTACTCTGTGTTAGTGTGATGTCGTCTTTTGCCTGGGTGATTTCTCGAATCACCAGTACAGCAGATTTACCCGGTGCCTCTCCGGTACAGCTGCCAGAAATTTGCAGCATTAGGGAGCGATCGCCTTCCCCAAATTCATACTCAGTTGTCTTATACTCTCCCTGGTGCAGAAGTACATCGGGGTAGAATTGTGGAGCAAGCGGTTGTCCAGCTCGTGCTAGAGGTAGTAAGTTATTCAGCCTTGAGTCTAGGATCGTGCTGTCAGGTTGGTTCACCAATAGCTCAAAGCTAGCATTGCACCATTGTACGCCTTGGTTTTCGTCTACCCAGACGACAGCTTCTGCGATCGCATTTAGCGTCACTTGCATTTTGCTTAAGGTAGCTTGCAACTGCTCGATCTGTTCTAGCTGTTGAGCGCTCATCATATACTCCTGGTTGCTCCAAGATGGAACTGACAACGGGAGCGTGTCAACAAGGGCTTCTGCTCTCTCCAGGTTGGGAGAGAGGCTCTTGGTGAGGGCTTTCCAGATTGATCTGTAAAAGTGACATGCTCCCACTGACAACTTTGTATAGAGATTTTACCCTCAGGCCACCTTGGGAATAAACTCCAGCCAAACTACAGTTTGCTTACTATCCATTCCGTTATGCGGCTCTTGGCCTTTTAAAAATTTTCCACCAATTGCGATTATCTCCCCTAGTTCTCCCCGATTGCCCTGTAATCTTCAAAGTATCGACGGAGGGAGGAATCAAACAGCTGTTGACTGCCAGCTCTGAACAATGAAGTCTTAAGCTAATCTGAACAATCCTCAACTACATCAAGGAGAAGCGATCGTGCTAAACAAGCAACCCAAGAATCGTATTCATAAGCAGCAATTAAATACCCATAATTTAGCCCTAAATAGTGATAAATTCAAAAAAAATACCGATGCTGAATCTTCCTATGGGATAGGTGGAATTCCTCTTGAGTACCAGCAAAGTGGCTTTATGTATCTACCCGGAATTTATGAGATCGAATCAATTATTTGAGAAATCCACCTGGCAACACCTAAACCAGCAAAAACGCTACTAATTACCTGAACAATAAATATAAGGAGAAAACAACCATGCAGCAACAACCTCAAGAAGAGCATCTGCAAACAAACGCACAAGGCCATAAAGCCAAAAAGCTTACTACATTGGCAGGGGTTTTCGAGCAAATTATGTCGGGAGCCATTGTACAAACAGACTATGATTTCACGAGATTAGAAGAAATATTAAAAGGTCAAGTAAAAAAGTAGAATCGCATGAAGGAGATTTGCCGCAAATTGCGGATGGAGCTGTGATCGCGATTCCCAACTAGCCATAAATAATGGCATCGAAGCATTTTTGTCTGTACCACTCACATCCATCTTAAAGAGCTGTGCGAGCGCGGCTCTTTCTTGTTGCTTATAAAGGGCACTTAATTCTCGTTCTAATGTCTTTTTTGGATAGGCTCTAAGGATTAATTATTAACCCCTCCTCGATACAGGAGGGGTTTAGCTGTAATTGTGGTTGCTCTGATAATTGATAGCAGTAGATAACTCCAGAATATTTCACAAATATCTCTTAAATTTTAGTAGCACGACTGTAAATATTGATAGGCATGAGTCAGTGATGCTATTCAGTGCCAGAAAAACTGGATAGGAGTTATTATGCTTGGTTAAGTAAGTGATTTAAGTCACAAAATGCCTGTGATTAGTTCGTGAGTTTGCTCAGTAGATATTCGGCAGAAAAAATTTCAAATTTGTGATTATCTCCCCTAGTTCTCCCCGATTTATCTCTAAATTAAAAGCATGAAAGCAGAGAACACTGCATCTAACAAAGACAAATTCTCTGCTATCACTTCGGAACCAATCACATTTTAGAGAGTTAGAGAAAAGGAAATGGACTACAACACAGATAGCTACACCCCTCCACATCTTGCTCAGATTCGACTTAGGATCTTTCCTACGATGGCTAGCCATACCATTAGTCCACTGATCTATGGGATTAATGCTTTTAAAATGAAGGACGAGGATTTTGCCGAACTAAGTCAGGCCATTAATCCAACAGTTGTTCGTTGGGGTGGCAATGCCACAAGTCGCTACAACTGGGAAAATGATTTCTACAATACTGGCAGTGACTACTATTATGAAAATATTCCCTACGAGAACCCGGATCGCTCACAACTTCCCAATAATTCTGGTGCCGATCGCTTTGTCCAGCGTAACAAGGCTGCCGGAATTGAATCGTTGATTACCGTTCCAATCATTGGCTGCGTCGCTAAAGCTAAACCAGCAGATGACCCGAATCCACTCGGTCACCCCTATAACTGTGGTTTTAAGGTCTGTAAATATGGTGAGCAAAAATTAACTGACCCATTTGATCGCAATTGTGGCAATGGGATTCGCCTCGATTCTTCACTGATTACTGGTAATGACCTAACCGATACTAGCATTAAAGTTGATCCTGATTTTGTATACCATTGGGTGAAGCATTTGGTTGGGCAGTTTAGCGATGCCTCGAATGGTGGTGTCCGTTTTTATGGTCTCGATAATGAACCAGGGATTTGGCGCGACAGCCACCGTGATGTTTTCCCTGGCTATTTAAGCTACGAATTACTATTGCAGCGCAATATCGATTACGCTGCTGCCATTCGCCAAGCCGATCCAAATGCCCAGATTTTAGGACCTGTACAGGATGGGTGGACACGCTACTTCTACTCATCATATGGCTCCTACCCGGATGCAACCGCCCAAGCTGACCGTGATGCCCACAATGGTGAGGCATTTGTAGCTTGGTATCTAGATCAACTTTATGCCCATGATCAGCAGAGTGGTCAGCGTACCATTGACTATTTTGACCTCCATTATTATCCACAGGCAGCGGGTGTCGCACTTTCATCAGATAGCGGCTATTCAACCAACCTACTCCCGCTCTGGGCACTTCGGCTTCGCAGTACCCGCTCCCTCTGGGATGCAAGTTATGTCGATGAAAGCTGGATCAAGAATACTGAAGAGGGCAATACTGCGGTGCAACTGATCCCTCGTATGCGTGCTTGGGTTAATGATCACTACCCTGGTCTAAAGTTAGCTATTTCGGAGTATAACTGGGGTGGTCTTGATGGTATGAATGGAGCCTTAGCTCAAGCCGATGTATTGGGGATTTTTGGGCGTGAGGATGTGGGGTTAGCAACCCTTTGGCAACCACCAACTGCTGACCAACCAGGAGCTTTTGCCTTTCGGATGTACCAGAATTATGATGGTCAAGGCAGCAAATTTGGTGATATCAGTATTCCGGCTACTAGTGCCGATCAGGGGCAGCTTGCAATGTATGCCGCCCAACGCAGTAACGATGGTGCCCTCACCCTGATGATTATTAATAAATCTGATCAGGCACTCTCAGCCAACATCGATCTTAGTGGCTTTGAGCTTGGTGACTTTGAAGAAAAAAAATCTGCACAATACTACCGTTATAGTGCTACCGATCTACATTCAATTGTAGAACAGCCGTATCTACCTATCAGTCATGGTGCAATCAATGTTGAATTTGGAGCAAAATCAATCAATCTATTGATTGTACCGTTTCCTAATGATTTTTTTCCTAACCCCAGCCCTGACCCCGGTGAGGAACAGTGAATCCCTTGATTACTAACCTTTTCCTCTTTAAAGCTCTACCTTTTTCGACCGAGAACCGCTATATTAGTGGTTCTATATAGCGATAAAACGTCGTTGATAAATTGATAGATTAATTTCAGAAGAGCTGTGCAATCACAGCTCTTTTTTGTTGCTGATAAAGGAGGATTAATTCTTCTTTGACTGTCTCTTTTCAATACGCTCAGGTTCATCACAGTTTAAACACAAGGTTGCAGCTTGTACAGAGTTAGCTTTGAACACATTTAGGAGTTGCAATCACTCTTTAGGAGCGTCTATGCAATTTTCTCGTCTCCCCTAGTTCTCCCCGATTCATCTCTAATCTTAATAGCTATCAAACAAAGGGCAAATCAAACTAATTAGATTTAAAAGGAGAAATGCAAATGGCATACATTGATTTTTACGGAAGCAACGGTGACGATCAAATGGTTCTGGTCGCCGATAAACTAGGGGATATTCAACGGTACTACGGACTGGCGGGAAATGATACCTTCTATGCAACAACTGGGCATGGAGCAGACACCATTGATGGTGGCGATGGGATTGATACATTGATAGTTGATTACTCTGCCAATACCTATAAAGGAGTCTATCCATCTGGCATTAAGATGAATGGCGGGATTTTTGCATGGCGAGAACCAAGTCCTACTGGTGCATATGCTGACTCCGTTCACTTCACTAATATCGAAAGATTCTACATTATAGGCACTTATGCAAACGACTCTCTCAGTGGTTTGGACTATGGTGATACTCTAATTGGTGGTGTTGGCAACGATATCATCAATGGAAATGCTGGTAATAACACTCTTGATGGCGGAGATGGTAAGGATACCATTTATGCAGGTAACCACTATGGCAATGGTAATGATTTTATTGATGGTGGCAGTGGCGATGACATAATTTATGCAGACTGGATAGGAATAGCAAATAGAGGAAATGATACTGTCAATGCTGGTAGTGGTAATGACACCATTTTTGCGGGTGATGGCATTGATGTAATTGACGGTGGAGAAGGAATAGATGTTGTTAAGGAAGTTAATCTCTCTGCTGCTACCACTGGTCTTGTCTTCAACGACACGGGTGCCACTCAGGCTGATGTTAGCTTGTCTAATGGGGCAAAACTTGTTGACGTTGAATATGTAGATGAGCTTACCACCGGCAGTGGCAACGATATAATCACCTATACCTCTAGCCGCAACCAAAAGGTGAAAACTGGTGCAGGCAATGACATTATCACAATTGGAATTGGATCTGATGAAGTCGATGGGGGCGATGGTAGCGATTTGTTAAAAGTGGACTATTCTGCTAATACCTACACCGGGACGAAAGCTGGTCTGCGGATAAATGCAGTGTGGGATTACGGTGACTACAGTGGTGGATTCTACGCCTACAACAGTAGCTCAAGTTACGATCGGGGATCGTTCTCAAATATCGAACGGTTTGATATCAAAGGTACTAACACCGCTGACGAGATCTTGACTGGTGAATTTGATGACCAAGTAGCTGGCAATATTGGTAATGATTTTATCGACGGTCGCAGTGGTAATGATTTATTAGATGGAGGCGAAGGTGATGATACTATTCGAGGTGGTGCTGGTATAGACTCCATCACTGGATCTAGTGGCAATGATTTATTGATAGGTCAGGACGGCAACGACATTTTGACAGGTGGCAGGGGTGTTGATCAGTTCGGCTTCAATGGAACTGTCAATCCCAAATGGATAGGGGTGGATGCTATTGAAGATTTTGTCGCTGGTACTGACAAAATTGTTTTACATCCCATGACCTTTGGATTGGCTACAGGAGCTTTACCAGAGCAAATGTTTGCCACCATTGGTAGTGATGCAGACGCAGCTAGGAGCAGTGCTTTGGTTGTTTATAACACCACAACAGGTGGGTTGTTTTATAATCAGAATGGCTCTGCTGATGGTTTTGGGACTGGTGCCCAGTTTGCTAATCTGACTAACCAATCTACCCTCACAGCAGCAGACTTCGTAGTACAGTACATTTAATTTATTAGTCGCAAAGTAGCTACTACCCTATTTCCTGCGGTTGATTCCGAACCGGACTTTGGACACAAGGAAAGTAATTGGCGATTTTGTCCAAAGTCCAACACCAACGATTAGTGGCACCGTTGCAGAAGCCCTTTCTAGACATTTAGAAGTGCCGATGGGAATGCATACGGGATTAGTCAGAGGGATACTAAGCTTTCGGGTGGACAACGGCAGAGGTTATTGATTGCACAAGAGGGACTGTTTTCCCAATTGGTTCCTCGACAGCTCTAACTAGACTTTGTTTAACTCAAGGATACTGGCACAATCCAAGGAATATATCAGTTTCATCTAGTCTCCTACTATCTATGTCTACTCCCTCAACTAGCATCCCTAAAGCAGACATTCTCATCATTGATGATACCCCGGAGAATCTAAACCTCCTGTCCGCTCTCTTGACAGAGCAAGGATACAAAGTCCGCAGTGTTACCAAAGGATCGAGTGGATTACGAGGTGCGCAGGCTGTACCACCCGATTTGATTTTGCTTGATGTGAATATGCCTCAGATGGATGGCTACGAAGTCTGCCAACACCTGAAGGCAGACGAACGCACTTGCAAGATTCCAGTCATTTTCATCAGTGCGCTAGACGATGTACTCGACAAGGTGAAAGCCTTTGCCGTGGGAGGAGTAGACTATATCACCAAACCGTTTCAGGTGGAGGAAGTGTTAGCCCGAATCGAGAATCATTTAACAATCAAACGGCTCTCTGGGCAACTGCAACAACAAAATATACAGCTACTATTAGAAATAGAAGAGCGCAAACGAGTAGAGGAAGCACTGCGGCAATCGGAAACACGAGAACGAGAAAAGGCACAAGCACTGGAACTAACTTTAGACGAGTTGAAACGAACTCAAGCCAAACTCATTCAAGCAGAAAAACTATCAAGCTTAGGCCGAATGGTAGCAGGAGTTGCTCACGAAATCAATAATTCAATTAACTTTATTCACGGCAATTTAACTTATGCCAGTCAATATTGCCAAGATTTGCTAGAGCTGGTTCAACTGTATCGGAAAGCTTATCCTAATCCTATCCCCGACATTGGGCAGCTTATGTCTAAGATTGACTTAGATTTTTTGGTGGAAGATTGGTCAAAAGTATTCAATTCAATGCATGGGGGAACACAGCGCATTCAAGAGATTGTCCTTTCCTTAAAAAACTTCTCCCGATTGGATGAAGCCGAGCTAAAACCTGTTGATATTCACGAAGGAATTGACAACAGCGTATTAATTTTACAACATCGACTGAAAGCCGAGGGGAACAAGGGCGAAATTCAGGTGGTGAAAGACTACGGTCAATTACCCAAAGTCAACTGCTACGCGAGCGAGTTGAATCAGGTATTTATGAACTTACTCGATAACGCTATTGATGCCTTAAAGACCCAACCCGAACCAAAAGTGATTACCATTCGCACTGAAGTTGTTAGCCGTCCGTCGTCTATCGTCAGTGACAAAGAACACTCAACAACAAACAACGAGCAACTAATAACTGACTTTGGCGTAATTCGGATTATTGATAATGGTTGCGGCATTAGTGAAAAAGTACTTCCTAAGATATTTGACCCATTTTTTACAACAAAACCTGTGGGAAGTAATAGGGGTTTGGGGCTTTTTACTAGCCACCAGATTGTAGTGGAAAAACACGGAGGCCAACTCAATTGTATTTCTGCTCCAGGACAAGGGACAGAGTTTATTGTGGAGATTCCACTATGAGTAAAACTGAGTAAATATAGCCGTTTATATAGATAAGCACCTGAATAAGGCATGGAATAGCGAGCGTATCCCAAAGATTAGGAAAAGCGATCGCCTCGATTTTCACTGCTGAAGATTCATACTTATTCATTCGTGAAACGATTGGCTGGACGGTCAAAGCTTTCGTCCGAGCGTATTAATTTACTATAAGATATTCACACCCTCACGGATGAGCAAGCAACTCGCCAAGGGATTCTAGAAGCTTTTGAGGAACATCTGATTAAGCAAGCTAAGCCTGGTGATGTGGTAGTGTATCACTACTCAGGCCATGGTTCTCGCGTTTTCGATCCAGATCCCATTGTTGTTGAGCCAGGTAGCAACGGTGGATTAAATGGTACGTTGGTTCCGGTTAATTATGGCTCAATGTTTACGATTATCGGTGGTAGGGGAAGTAGATCGGGACGGGTGACGTTAGAATCTCGTGATTCCTCAAACGGCTTAATTGGAATAGGGACGGTAGATGGAGGTGTTCAAGAAGGGACACTATTGAAGGTGGAAAGATTTCCCACAGGAATTTGAAACTTTGAAGCACCTGCAATTGGAGGAGTATCCCGTTTTTGTAAATTTATCAAAACTGGGTGTTCCCGTTCAAGGTTATTGAGGTGGAGCAGAAAGCGATCGCCCAAGAGCAGTGTTGGCAAAATTCCGTTTTGGAAGTGAAGAAAACAACTTAGCGGAACAATCTGGGAAACTACACCCAAGCCGAACCCCTGTACCAACGCTCCTTGACATTTGCAGCGTTCATTCTTAATACCGATTCGATTAGTTGGCTCATAGATGTGAATCACAAAGGTAAGTCATGATTGCAATGCATGACTTACCTTAGCATAAGCTTATTGTCAGTCCAAAGAAGTTAACTCTCAAGATTTTTAGCATCAGTGAGAAAAATCGTAGGATTTAATTCCTGCTGCTTGAAGGCTTCTTCCTCGATAGATGCAATCAGTTCTTCTAAATCTCTCTGCAACTCATCACAAAACTTGTCTATGCGTAAATCGTTCCCATCATATCCAAACGGATTCTCAATTTCAACACCAATTTCTTCAACTCCTAATAGTGAAAAACTTACAATACCAACTACTGGGATTGTCCACCAACCCAAGGGAAGAACCATTTGAAACGGAAGTGCAAAACAGTACAGGATTAATAGATGCCGCAGGTGAATGGTATATGCCCAGGGTAGAGGAGTGGTTAGAATGCGCTCGCATCCTCCCAACGCCAACAAAATTTGAGTCACACCATTGTTCAGTTCAATGAAGAGACGGTTGTTCAGATTGTCGTATTGATAGGAATTGTGGAAATATTCTGCTAACCAACCTGTGATTTTTAGGGGTTTATTGGTAGAATTTTTCAGTTCTAAATATTGCTTGTCAGTAAGCAACTGCCTCAGCTCGCGGTTAATGTCTTCCTGTCTCAGATGCAATTTGATAGCAATCATTAATGCACTAATTAGCCTGATATTGGTAACTTTTGCCTCAATATCATTGGGGCTATTGATTGGCACCATGACCCAAATATTGCGAGCTAGATTTCGAGCGGTGTAGACCATTGTATCCCACAGCCTGCGACCTTCCCAGAAGCGTTCATAGGCAGTATTGGTTCTAAATACCAGCAACAATCCCAACACGATACTTGGAATTAAGCCAGTCAGAATTGGCTGATTGACTGGCCATCCCCGTTGGTGGGCGATCACCACCAGAAGCGCGAAAGCCATTGTCATTATGACTCGTTGCCAGATGGCATGAATTACAGAACCGCTCAGCGAAAAAGCCAGCTTAAACCAGTTACTTGTTATAGTATCCATCAATGACTAACACCCCTTAAAATTCCCAAACCTGCTTCAAACGGAAGTTCCCCCTGCCAAAAAATTAAAGCTGTCTTACCGTGCGACTTACAGCCATTTTTGAGTCGCCTTACATTGGTTCAATCGATGAAGCCTTGATGTAGCGAGGGTTTCAGTCGATCTCTTGTCTATTGCAAAAATAGCGCAAACGCCCTATTTTTGCAACACCTACATGGGTACGTATTGATAGTACAAGTGAGTAAAAATTTGCTAAAAACTTTTCAATAATCAAGATTTGAGTTGTACTAAACTACATTTGTATGGGGGGAACTTCCGTAAACTTAATCAAGCCAATGAGCAAAAATGCGATCGCATTTCAAATAGGGGATGGCAAAGCGCTAAAACCAGAAGTCAACTATGTTTGATGGCTGGTTAGCTCTAGGATTTCATCAAAACAGAAGCGACGTACCCAATCCGTCAGTCCCTCAGCCAACGCAACATGGGTTTCGGGAATTTGTTCAATGAGTTGGAAAATTCGGTCAGCATCCACTTCCAATGCAGCCTGGTGAAGTTTTACTACCCACTCGGCAGACATAACACTCAAGTCATCTGCTGTTGGGTTTCCCCCTTCTCCTCTACTCCTTTGTGCCTTAGCTTCTTGGCTGTCTGACTCCTGAGCATAGACATAACGCACCCCTAGATACTCAGCCATCTTTTCAAAAAGTGCCTGCTCTCGGAAGGGTTTACGAACAAAATCATTACAGCCTGCTGCCAGAATACCTGCCCGTTGTTCCTCAAAAGCACTAGCGGTGAGAGCGATGATTATAGTGGGTTGGTTTGGCTGTGTGTTGCGAGGTTCGGTAGTATTGCAATCCCTATCTCTCCATCCTTCTGTCTCTTGTGCCCGAATTTGTCGGGTTGCCTCATAACCGTCCATGACAGGCATCCGCATATCCATCCAGATCAGGTGAGGATGCCACTCCTGCCACTGTTGGACGGCTTCTCGCCCATCGGTAGCCATGCGAGTCTCAAAGCCAACAGTATTTAGGAGTTGCGCGATTAATTCGCGGTTTTCCGGTCGGTCATCTACCACTAAGATACGATAGATTGGCTGATTCGGGGCAAGCTGGAGGACACGTCCAAGCGTTAGGGCCGGTTCGACGGCTTTTTCATCAGTTAGAGTCACTTGTATGTCAAAGCGGAAGGTAGACCCCTGGCCTAAAGTACTGGTAAAGTGGATATCGCCTCCCATTAACCGGACAAACTGACGACTTATGGTTAACCCCAAACCCGTACCTTCTCTTGCTTGAATGCCACTTGTGGTTTGGACAAACGGCTGGAAAAGATTACCCATTTCCTCTGGAGCAATACCTTTGCCAGTATCTGCAATTTCAAAGTTTAGGGTGCGGGATGTAGAATTAGCGCCTTTCGTAGTTCCCATTTTCGGTTCGCTACTCCCCGTTCTAGCTCGCAGCGTAATGCTGCCAGTATCAGTGAACTTAACGGCATTGCTGAGGAGGTTGATGAGTACTTGGCGCAGTTTACCTTCATCCGCTAAAACATAATGCGGGAGATCGGGAGCAATATCAAACTGAAGTGACAACTGCTTGGCTTGCGTTCGTATTTGGAACATGTCCTGAAGAGTCTGCAACAGCCGATGCAAGTTGATGGGTTCTGGATTTAAAACGATGCGTCCGGCTTCAATTTTGGACATTTCCAGCACATCGTTAATTAGATTGAGCAGGTGTTCGCCACTGCGGTTAATAATGGCTAAAGACTCCCGCTGGCGTGAGGTAAGGCTACGCTCTCGCTCCAGTAACTGGGCAAAACCTAGGATGGCATTTAAAGGCGTGCGGAGTTCATGACTCATGTTGGCGAGGAAGGTACTCTTAGCACGATTGGCTGCTTCGGCTGCTTCTTTGGCAACTAAGAGCGCTTCTTCTGCTTGTTTGCGATCGCTGATATCTGTAGCAATAGCTGTTACGATCCAAGAATCTGTAGCTTCATCCCGAATAGAGGTGTATGTAACATTAATCCAGCGAATCGTTCCATCTGGGTGCAAGTAGCGATACTCATACTCGCCATTCTGTTCAGCAAAAACATCATTGTAGAGTTGCTGGTATAAGGCTTCTAAATCTTCAGGAATAATGCGTGATACCATTAAATCCGGGTTTGCCATCAACTCTTCAGCAGGATAACCCCAAACCCAAATGCTTCCCGTGGAAAAGTATTCAACTTCCCATTCGCGATCAGTATAGAAGCGGAAGTGACCAATTGCCGCTAGTGTACTACTGAGAATCGTGTTGAGTCGGGTTTCCGAGGCTCTTAAGGCTTCTTCCGCTTGTTTACGTTCCGTGATGTCCCGCACCACGCCAATGATCAGCAATTCACCATTAGTATCTCGAAAAGCTGATAGGTTTGATAGCTGCCACCTATAGCTACCATCTTTCTGTGTGGCTCGGTACTCAATCCCGGAAATTCTCTCTTCTGTTATTGCCAGTCGGTTAAATGCCTCCCGGAACTGCGGCAGATCATTGGGATGGATGAAAGGTTCAAACGTTTGACCTTCAATTTCAGAGGCAGTGAAACCATTCAAATTCACTACGTTGGGAGAAACATAGCAGAGAATGCCTTCTAAGTTGGTAATACAAAGAACATCGTTGGCATTTTCGACAATGCTACGGAATTTGAATTCACTTTCAGCTAGGGCAATTTCGGCACGTTTCTTGTCAGTAATATCGGTAGCAATAAGCGTTACCATCCAACAATTCGCCTCATCATCTCTTACTGAGGTAACCCTCGTGCAAATCCAACGCCAGTTACCATCGGGGTGAAGATGCCGATATTCATGTTCACTAGGGCGTCCGACAAATATGCTGTCAAACATTGGTAGGATACCAGTCTCCCAGTCTTCCGGATGAACCCTTGAAGCCAGCAGGTAATTGTTTGCTAATATTTCTTCAACAGTATAGCCATAAATCAATTCACTTCCGGGAGAAACGTATTCAAATGTCCAAGTGCGATCGGCATAGAGGCGGTTAAGCTGAATAGAAGCAACAGCGCTACTAAGAATAGCATTCAGTCTAGATTCAGAGGCTTTCAGGGCTTCTTCTATTTGTTTACGTTCTGTAATGTCCCACGCCGCAGCAACTATAAGTAAATTGTCAATAGCATCTCGAAAGCTTGATAGGTTAGTAAGTTGCCACTTCCAGCTACCATTCTTGCATCTAACGCGGTACTCAATTCCTGAAAGCTTCTCATCTGTTGTTACCACTTGATTAAAAGCTTCTTGAAGCTTCGGTATGTCATCAGGATGAACGAAACGTTCAAAGGATTGACCCTGGATTTCGGCGGGAACGTACCCTAACACACTGACCACCTTGGGGGAAACATACTGGATCAGCCCTTCTGGGGTGATAAAGGCAAGAACATCATTGGTATTTTCTACAATACTGCGGAACTTAGCCTCACTTTCAGCTAAGGCAATTTCTGTACGTTTACGATCGCAAATATCAGTAATCATACCTTCAATGCAATGTTCTTCTGCATTCAGGTGGATGGATAATAATACCCAAATTAGAGAGCCATCTCGCTGACGAACTTGGAGTTCATAATCGTGGAGTTCACCCTTTTGGCGCAGTTGGTTGACAATCCATTCGCGATCGCTCACATTGACATAAAATTCAACTGTAGATTTTTTCCCAATTAGTTCAGATGCACAACTGTAACCAGCTAACTCAATAAAGCGTTGGTTAGCGTCCAAAATCAATCCATCTTCAATCCGCGATATCACAATCCCGATCTGGGACTTTTCAAACAAACGACGGTACTTTAACTCACTGTTTTGCCAGCCTTCCTCTACCTGCTTATCTCCTTCTGGGCTCATCACAGACTCCTCATTACCTCCTACCTTCTGCCTTCTGCCTTTATTCTTGTCCCTGTTCGAGCAATTCGAGAATTTCGTCAAAGCCAAAGTTACGCACCAGCTCTGTAAGGACTTCGGCTAGGGCACGATGGGTTTGGGAAATTTGCTCGATGAGTTGAGTAATCTTATCGGCATCGACTTCAAGAGCGGCTTGGTAAAGTTCAGTTCTCCATTCAGCAGGCATGATAGTTAAATCGCACAGATTGGGCTGCTTTTCTGTTCCTAACTGTCGGGAGGAATCCTCTTTCTCTGTGTTTTCCTGCTCCTGAGTATAAACATACTCCACCCCTAAATACTCAGCCATTTTCTCAAAAATTGTCTGTTCTCGAAATGGCTTGCGGACAAAGTCGTCACAGCCTGCGGCTAAAATATTAGCCCGCTGTTCTTCAAAGGCACTAGCCGTAAGAGCGATAATGATAGTCTTGGGAGTAGAGACTCGATCTTGAGTGGATGAGCTGATGGACTGATGAGAAGGAAGACTCTCTCCATCCTCCTCTCTTTGCCTCTGCTTAATTTGCCTAGTGGCTTCGTAGCCATCCATCAGAGGCATTCGCATATCCATCCAGATCAGGTGAGGGTGCCACTGCTGCCACTGTTGAATTGCCTCTTGCCCATTTATCGCAGTGCGCGTCTCAAAGCCAACGGTTTGCAGCAATTGTAGGAGTAGTTCCCGGTTTTCTGGGCGGTCATCTACTACTAAAATTCGATAAGCAGGTTGATGGGGAGCCAGTTTGAGTACCCGTCCTTGGGTTAATGGTTGAGCAGCAGCTTCTGATGGTTTAGCCATTTGAACTTGCACTTGAAAGCGGAAAGTAGTCCCCTCTCCCAGGATACTCGTGCAATGGATATCGCCTCCCATCAACTGTACAAACTGTCGGCTAATCGCTAACCCTAAGCCCGTCCCTTCCCTAGCTTGCATCCCACTGCTAGTTTGGACAAAAGGCTGGAAAAGGGAATTTATTTCTTCTGGGGCAATGCCCCGTCCAGTATCTTCCACTTCAAACTGTAGGGTGTAGGATGTAGAACTAGCTTCGTGCCCATTCCCCATTCCCACTCGCAACGTCACTCCCCCAGTTTGGGTGAATTTCACAGCATTGCCTAACAGGTTGATGAGAACTTGGCGCAGTTTACCTTCATCTGCGATCGCGTACTGAGGTACATCGGGAGCCATCTCAAAGCACAGCGATAACTGCCTAGCTTGAGTTCGCACTGAGAACATTTCTGCAATTGTCTGCAACAGTGCGTGCAAGTTAAATGGTTCTGGGTTTAAAACCAGGCGTCCTGCCTCAATTTTAGACATTTCCAGTACATCATTAATTAAGCTGAGCAGGTGGGAACCACTGCGATTGATACTTCCTAAGTAGTTTCGCAAGCGCTCAGTTAAAGCTGTATCTCGCTCCATTAATTGGGAAAATCCTAGAATCGCGTTGAGGGGAGTGCGGAGTTCGTGGCTCATATTAGCTAAAAAAACACTCTTAGCACGGTTAGCAGATTCCGCTGCTTCCTTGGCAACTAAAAGTGCTGCCTCTGCTTGATGTCTAGCTCGACCAATTGCAATTAATTCTCCTACGAGTTTGAGTAGGTTAATCTCCTCTTGACTCCAGGTTTTAGTAAAGTGAACGACATCTGCACCTAGAAACCCAACCACTTTACCACTGTGAATCATGGGTACTATAACGACAGATTGAATGGCCTCGCTTTCAAAGAATTGTTTCTCTGGTGTAGCAGATGGAAGCTCAGCAATACATGGGAATTGTAAAGTATTGCCACTCAGGATATGCTTGGACAATTGGGGCATTGTCTCAAAAGTTCCCTCTTTGGCTTCTCTAGAGAGAGGTTTAATATCAGGTACACACCATTCATAGAGCATGTAGACTCGGCTGTAATCTGGAGAATATTCAAAGATACAACTACGTTCTACGCCAATGAAGTGCGCGATCGCTTCTAGAGTAAAGTCAATTGCTGTGTCAGCATTGTGGTCAATAAACTGGCGGGAAATACTGCTGAGTAAGCTTTCTACCTGGGCGCGATGCTGAAGTTGCACTTGAGTCTGCTGGAGTTCGGCTGTCCTCTGGGCAACTCGTGCTTCTAGCATAGAATAAAACCGGGCATTTTCTATAGAAATTGCCGCTTGAGAGGAAAGGAGGTTTAACAGTTCTACTCGCTCTTTTGTAAAAGCCCCCGTCGTTAAATTATTTTCCAGATAAACAAGTCCAGTGAGGTTGCCCTGGTTCATGAGAGGGAGGCAGAGAATTGACTTAGACTGATTAGTTTGAATGTAGGGATCGAGAGTAAAGGTGCCTGCACGGGTAGCGTCATTTAAGACGACAATTTCCTTGGTGCGGACAACATAGTTAATGATAGCGGGTGAAATTCCCTGTGAGCTTTCAACAGGGATAGACTGTAACACGGTAATGCACTCATTATCTACTATCCCTGATGCTTCTATCAGCAGCTTGCCCTGACTATCCAGAATCAGAAAGCCTTTCTGCGCCCCGGTATTCTCGATCAGAATTGCCATCAGTTTGGTTAGTAATTCATCCAAAACAATTTCTCCAGAGAGGGCTAAGCTGGCTTTGATGACCGTTGTTAAATCTAAGGCTTGACTACCACTAGTACTAGTGGATGAGGTTGATATCGCATCTAGAGTTGTATTCAAAGTTGCCGTTGGACTGGGTTCACATGTCTGCCATAATTGGGAATAGCGGGCTTCTAAATCCTTGACTTTAGCCATTGCTCCCCAGGTTTGGTAGCGGTAACGGGCCTCCTGCATATAGACTCTAGCTATTTTCTCTCTGCCTAAAGCTAGATAAAACTTAGCAGCTAGTTCATAGGCTAAAGCTTCTTCCTGGATATATTCGTTTTCTTTAGCCAAAGTAATAGCTTTGTCGTATAAGCTCATAGCTTCAACAGTTTTACCAAAAACTCGACATCGTTCTGCCTCAACTAAATAAAATTTGTGTTGGTGATTCATTGGGGCATAATGCGCCCATCGTTTCATCTTTTGCTGGTTAGATCGTACCTGTCGTAACAGGTATCTCCGTTGATTTTTAGAACTAGATGAATACAGGGCTAGTTTTGCTAGTGAATCGTAGAAGTAAAATACTGGTACATATAGCCTCCCTAGGACACCCCCTAAATATCTGGCGGCTAATGTTGCATTTTCCAAAGCTTGCTGGTATTCTCCAAATAAGTAAAATAATATAAGTTTATAAATACATAGTTTTGCAGCTCCGGCAGCGTCATTCCGCGCCACATAAGTGGATAACCGTTGTGATTCATCGTAAGCTTCACCGATTAAACGAAGGGGATTTTCAGAGCATCCCATCAGATTCAAAGCTTTTTGACGAGTCAGATTAATATCATCAAGGATTCTTTCTTGTTTAAGTAAATGCATAGCCTCACTATATTTAGCGCTTTCCCGTTCAAGAAAACGCAATTCCTGCCCAGTGAAATAGGAATAGTCGCAGTAGACCATTGCACAATAACTTGCATATTCTAAATCACCAATTTCTACGCCATTAGAGTAACCTTCAACTAACGGTTGCAACGTTTGACGACCATGTTCCCGCCAGTGCCTGATAAAGAAATTAACAGCAGAAATGCTTCTTGTGGCGAATTTTTTAGCGTCTAATCGCTGCAACAGATTTAAAGCCAGGTTGCCAAATCGATAGCCTGCTTCAATATCACCGATAGCACCGCAAAGAATTAGTCCATAATACGAATACATTAATACCGAAGGCTCACTGTTACCATATTTGACTGATAAATTAATGGCTTTACAAATCACTATAGGCAATAGATTAGGAACAGAATTATAAGTAGCGGGAGCTATACTATTGAGAATCTGCATGGCGGCTTTCTGATCTGGAGCCGTCATGGGTGGCAGGTGAATTAAATTTTCTATACGTTTACCGAATAAGAGAATTTTTGTTCCTATTAAATTTAGTAATATATCTAACTGACTTGGCTTTTTAGGTAAACTCACTCCCAGCAGTTTCAAAACCGTGATTCCAGTATTAAGCATTTCTGATATTTTTCCCTGCGCCATACAAGCAGAGATTTTAATCTCGTAAATTTTTACCTTATCCAAGAGAACTTTAGCCCGCTGTAGCACCACTGAAGCTAATCTCTCCATCTCTTCAAAGTTACCGCAGAGATAGGCAGTCTCTGCCGCTTCCACATACAGCGCTAGCGTTATATCATATTGCCTCTCCCATCTATCTACCGACAACAACTCTAAGCCTTGTGTCAGATAGCTAAAAGCAGATTGATAAGCCGTTGATACCTTAGCTCTCTTACCCGCGATGAGATTTAATCTAGCTAATTTGTCTCGCTGATTCTGGTCATCAATTAATTCAATCCCGAAATTGAGTTGATTAACAATATCAAAAATTTTCTCGTCTTGCTTTTGGAGTGGCGTATTGTTCAATAACAGTTGCCCAATTTTGAAATGAATTACTGGCTTGCGCTTCTCGGAAATTAGGAAATATGCAGCTTGTTGCACTCTGTCATGCACAAACTTATAGACGACTTTAACCGTTTCGTCGATAATTTCTGCTTGAATAAACTTGTAATCTCTACCAATTGGTATAATTAAACCTTCTCGAACCGACTCCCACAGCGCTTTCTCTGTTCTCACCAAGCTGGTTTCATTGACAACCGACAAAGTTTTCAGGTCGAATTGATTACCAATACAGGCAGCTAACTTTAATACTTGCTGTGCTATCTCTGACAGAGTTTCAATTTTCCCTGCCATCAGTTCGACCACGTTCTCAGCAATAGGTGCTGCTTGGATTTCCTCTAAATCCCACTGCCAAGCTCTGAAATTAAAATTAAACTTGAGCAGTTGGTTATTGTAGAGATATATCAAAAATTGTTTCAAGAAGAAGGGATTGCCAGCTGTTTTTTGATAAACTAAATCTGCCAGTGCCAAAGCCTTTTCATGTGAGCAGTTGAGTGTATCCGCAATTAATCGATTAACCGTAGTAAGGTTTAAAGGTGCCAGGTAGACATCTTTGACGATTATCCCTGCCTGCCTTATCTTATCCAGAGTCAACATTAACGGATGCGCCGCGTTCACTTCGTTATCGCGATACGCCCCAATCAACAGTAAATATTGCTTATCCGTTTGAGTTATCAAATTTTCAATTAGTGCTAATGAGGCGGCATCTACCCATTGCAAATCGTCGAGGAAAATTACTAAAGGATGCTCTTGTTGAGTAAAAACACCGATGAAGTTTTGGAAAACTAAGTTAAAACGGTTTTGGGTTTCAGTTGGCGGTAATTCGGGGACAGCAGGCTGAGAGCCAATAATTAATTCAACTTCCGGAATTACCTCAATAATGACTTGACCATTACTCTTAAGTACCTCTAAAAGTTTGGCTCTCCAAGTCGCTATCTGTGCTTCACTCTCTGTTAAAAGTTGTCGCATTAACTCTCGAAAAGCTTGGATAAAAGGGCTGTAGGGAATATTTCGCTGATATTGGTCAAATTTACCCGCAATAAAATAGCCACGTTTTTGGGTTAGGGGTTGATAAATTTCTTGCACTAATGCTGTTTTACCCACGCCGGAATACCCAGCAATCAACATCAGTTCGCTAGAGCCTTGACTGACTTGCTGGATCGCCTCTATCAGCGTTGCAATTTCTGTTGCTCTTCCATAAAGTTTCTGCGGGATTTGAAACTTGTCAGAAACATCCTGTTGAGCAATAGGAAACTCCTCAATTTGACCCGTTGTTTCTAATTGTTGCAGACATTTTCGCAAGTCAGCTTGAATTCCCCAAGCACTCTGATATCTTGCTTCAGCAGTTTTAGCAAGTAACTTGAGGATAATCCTGGACAGGACTTGGGGAATTTCTGGATTAATTCTATCCGGTGGAATAGGTTGTCTAGCTAGATGGCAGTGAACCAGTTCCATTGCATCTGTTGCTGCAAATGGCAACTGGTTAGTCAACAACTTGTAAAAGGTAACACCCAGAGAATAAAAGTCCGTGCGATAATCTACGGCACGATTCATTCTCCCAGTCTGTTCCGGTGAGGTATAGGCGAGCGTGCATTCCAAGACATTAGGATGGCAAAGGGTTGGAGTTTCTCTGGTTAAGACTGTAGCTAAACCAAAGTCGATAATTTTAACCTCTCCTGTTTTGGGTTGAATGACGATATTCGCCGGATTGATATCATTATGAATAAGGTTAGACGCATGGATTTCGCTTAATATCTGTGTGGCTTGAATAGCAATTTGTAAAAAATATTTAAGACTTAATTGTCGATTCGATACGAAATAATTTAAAGATTCACAAGCCTCATCTTCAAAGACAATAGCAAAGGTATTTTGATAGCTCTCTAGGCGTTTGACTCTGGCGATCCCCTTCAGATTCAGAGAGCAGACGAGTTCATATTCAAGCTTATAGCGAGCAATGGCTTCTCTGTTGGGATAATCTTGCTTAAGGATTTTGAGAATGACAGGAGTGTCATCCTCCTGGCAAATAGCTCGCATGACAAGGGAGTTAACACTCTCATGAATTTTGCTAACGTTGGAGTAGCCAGGAATCTCAAGCATAGGTGGGTATTTTAAACCGCTGATGGCTTTCGTTGAGAGATTCGATCAGGTGTGTGGAACCAGACAAGTAGGAATGTTCCTCAAGACTATTCTCTGGCTTCAAGAGGACTTGAGGAATAACTATAAGAATTATTTTTGGTGTAAAATAAATGCTTAAGATGTGATTTGCAACCTGTTATCAAGTGACCAATGGTTATAATCCTTGTGCTGGCAATCACAGCGTAGTATTCAGACAGCTAACTGATATATAACTCCACCTCTGGCTCATCTAGCTGATAGTAATCTGACCTTGTACTGATAGTCAACTGATCTTACGATCCGGATACCAAGTTGTGTTCAAACGTAGTCTTTAATTCATTATTCATCTATGAGTACTTATCCTTGTCGTTTCGTCAGGTGGGAATTAGCAATTTGGTATAAGGATTGTAACGTTACTCCATCGGTGGGGTACTCTGCGATCGCAAAATTACAACTGACTTGGAAGCGATTACCATCCGGAGACGTAAAGACTTGCTGACGTAGGGTGGCGAGAAGCTCACCGAGGAAATCGTTAGCTTCTTTCCGAGTTAATCCAGGCATACCCACCACAAATTCTCCATGTCCCCAATACCCCACTACTTCAGCACCGCAAACAGCTGATTTGAACAGCCAACCCCATCGTTGCAGCACTTGATTTCCTACCCCATGACCGTACTCAATATTAATCTGGTGTAACTGAGTCATCTTGAAGAGAGCCAAACCAACCAAGGAAAAGTGCTTCATCAAATGCTCTAAATCTTGGCTGGATTTCGGCTGATTCAGCAATCCCGTTAATGGGTCTTTGGTAGAAAGAGTCTGAAGAAAACGGGTGCGCTCCAGACGATGGTTGATGCGGGTGAGGAGTTCGGGTGCTACAACTGGTTTCACCAGGTAATCATCTGCCCCTGCGGCAAATATCCCTTGGATGGTTTCTAAATCTCGATGTACACTTAGAAACAAAATGGGCAACTCCTGCCAGATCGGAGCAGTGCGAACGGCTTGGCACAGTTCAATCCCACTAATATTGGGCATTTCTACATCCAGAATCAATAGATCGGGCGAGAGCAGTTGCAACACATCCCAGAACTGTAGAGGATCGTCTAACCCTGTCATGCGGATGCCCCAAGGTTCTAATATCAAATGTAAGGCAGCTAAAAATACAGGGTCATCATCCACTACCAGAACATTAACGGTCTGAGAACGGTTGCACTCTAATAGTTGAGATGCCACATCCCACACTTGATGGGCTGTCACAGGTTTGACTAAAAACCCCCGTCCTCCAGCACGAGCCACACTCACCCGATCCACCAATCCATCAGCCGCTGCCAGGACAAGCACGGGGACTCTAGGGGTACGCTTCGCCAAAGTGGTCAGAACAGCTAAACATTCTTCCCGTTGCCCCACTTCATCAACATTCATTACCACTAAATCTGGTGATTTTGCCTCCATCCAAATTTCCGCTTCTTGGAGCGTTCCCACTTGCTCCCAACTCATCCCGGCTGACTGCGCTAATTGCTGTAATGCCCCAGCCAGTTGAGGATCGGAGTCAATCAGCAATAGTCTTACTGTATGGGGGAGGAGACAGGAATGGTGTTTGGGTAAGGCTTCAACCTCCTGAATGTCTGTTGATAACGAGGAAACCAGAACCTTATTACCAGTCTGTGTCAGAAGGGTAGGGTTTGAACTGTTCGGAGGAATCTCTGATCTGGTTACGTTTAACAGGTCGTTCAAGGATTGAATCAACGACAGCAGTTGAGATTCTTGTTCTGGGAGTAAGTCATCTTTCCCTAACAAAAGCTGCTCGATCTCATGGGCAATTTGGGTTCCTGCGTCGCGATTAAACATCCCCAAGACTCCAGCTAGCTTATGAGCAGCCTGTCCAGCAGACTGGCGTAATGATAAGGCAAGTCCTCCACCTATAACAGCATTGGCAGCTTGTTGCAACACAGCTAGACGTTGTGCCATTAGACCTTGGTATTGCTGCCAAAGTTGGTCTACTGCCTGGTTAAACTGCTGTTCAATCGATGGAGAGACTAAAGCAGGTGTAGGGATATCAGATTGAGCTAGCTTGTGGTTTTTTGAGCTTTTGCGCTTTTGACTTCCTTGGTTGTCTGACTTATGAGAATTCAGGCGATAACCCAGACCATAGACATTTTCAATCCAATCTGCTGCTCCAACGGCTTTGAGTTTCTGCCGCAGTCCTTTGATATGCGACTTCACGCTTTCCTCTTGGGGAGGATCGTCAAATGTCCAAAGATGCTCAATGATATCCGTCCGACTGAAAACCCGTGATGGGTTTCGTAGCAAGAGTTCCAGCAGACAGTATTCCTTGGGCGTTAATGCCAGTGAGTTCTCTGCATAGGTAACTTTACAGTTACTCGGATCTAGCCGCAAAGCCCCAACTTCAAGTACTGGAGTCCGGGGAATATCGCCACGACGCAGCAGTGCCCGTACTCGTGCCTGAAGTTCTTCTAAATCCAAGGGTTTGAGTAGATAATCGTCTGCTCCTGCATCCAGGCCCCGAATGCGATCGTTGCTGGCATCTTTGGCGGTAATCAGCAGGATTGGGGTTGAACACCCTTGGGAGCGCAATCGCTGACATAGGGTAATACCGTCTAATGAAGGCAGTCCCACATCCATCAGAAGCAAGTCATAGGGCGCACTTTGGGCGCATTCCCACCCAATTCCTCCATCCTCAGCCAGATCTACCACATAGTGCTGACTGGTCAGAGACTGCAACAGGATATTAGCTAGAACCTCATCATCCTCGATCAGCAAAATCCTCATCGCCAATTCTTGCCGTCGTATAATTCATATATTCTACGGACGTAAGCGTTGCGATCGCAATCCGCTGGCTATAGTTATGACTAGATTTGAGTAGGTCTTATATAACCCCAAACCCCCAACCCTAAACAACCAACAACCAACCCCAAACAACCAACAACCAACAACTAAACAGTTGCCATTTCTTGGTGTTCGATCTTGGTGCCCAAAACTTTGAGGAATTCTGCTAACCAGATCGGGTGAGCAGGCCAAGCTGGGGCTGTGACTAAATTGCCATCGACCATCGCCTCATCCGGCGGAATGTGGGTATAGAGTCCACCAGCACGAGTGACATCTGGGCCGCAGGCTGGGTAGGCTGTACAGCTTTTGCCTTTGAGTACGTCAGCCGCTGCCAAAAGCTGTAAGCCGTGGCAGATGGCGGCTATCGGCTTGTTAACTTGGGCAAAGTGGCGGGTTATCTCTAATACCCTCTCATTTAAGCGAATGTATTCTGGTGCCCTGCCACCAGGAATAACTAGGGCATCGTAATCTTCAGGTGCTATTTCGTTGAACGTAGCATTGAGTGTGAAGTTGTGTCCCGGCTTTTCGCTATAGGTTTGGTCACCTTCAAAGTCGTGGACGGCTGTTCGCACTGTATCCCCAGCTTTCTTATCCGGGCAGACAGCATGGACGGTATGCCCAACCATTTGTAATGCCTGGAAAGGCACCATGACTTCGTAATCTTCTACAAAATCACCAACGAGCATTAAAATTTTCTTGCCACTCATAAAGCTATTTCGCTTTTACGCTCCATACTAAAATAATGCGGGTCAAAGTTCACCTGTTGCTCACATTATTGAACCTTCTTTGCCCTCTCCCTCCCTATTGCATTACAGTTTCTTTTGCTAAGAACTTCTCCAATTCTGTCAAGGCTTCGGCATCCACTTTAGTTTGCATTGGGCAGAATTTGGGGCCGCACATTGAACAGAATTCAGCGGTTTTATAGATGTCTGCTGGTAGTGTTTCGTCATGATACTCTCGGGCGCGTTCGGGATCGAGAGCTAATTCAAACTGACGGTTCCAATCAAAGTGATAACGGGCGCGAGAGATTTCGTCATCGCGATCGCGTGCTCCTGGACGATGGCGTGCAATATCGGCAGCATGAGCCGCAATTTTGTAGGCAATTAAGCCATTGCGCACGTCTTCAGCATTAGGTAGTCCGAGATGTTCTTTGGGCGTCACGTAGCACAGCATTGCCGTACCGTACCAACCCGCCATCGCTGCTCCAATGGCTGACGTGATATGGTCGTAACCGGGAGCAATATCTGTCACCAATGGCCCTAGCACGTAAAAGGGTGCTTCGGAACACTCTTCCATCTGCTTTCTGACATTAAACTCAATCTGATCCATCGGCACATGTCCAGGGCCTTCCACCATCACCTGAATATTATCTTCCCAAGCTTTACGGGTTAGTTGCCCGAGGGTTTTGAGTTCGGCTAGCTGTGCTGCGTCAGAGGCGTCGTGGGTGCAACCCGGACGCAAGGAATCCCCTAAACTGAAGGAAACATCGTATTTTTTGAAAATCTCGATAATGTCCCGGAAGTGGGTGTAAAGGGGATTCTGCTTGTGGTGGTGCAGCATCCACTTAGCTAAGATACCGCCGCCGCGAGAGACGATACCCGTGAGGCGGTTTTTGACTAAAGGTAGATGTTCGATGAGAATCCCAGCATGGATTGTCATATAGTCCACCCCCTGCTGAGCCTGTTTCTCAATCACCTGAAGAAAGTCATCCGGTGTCAGGTTTTCCACCCTGCCATACACGCTCTCTAAGGCTTGGTACACTGGCACTGTACCGATGGGCACTGGAGAGGCTTGGATAATCGCGGTGCGAATCTCATCTAGGTTGCCTCCACCTGTAGACAGATCCATTACGGTATCGGCACCGTATTTTACTGCTAACTTCAACTTATCAACCTCTTCCTCCAGATGGGAAGAGTTAGGAGAAGCACCAATATTGGCATTAACTTTACATTTGGAGGCGATGCCAATGCACATCGGCTCTAAATTAGCGTGATTGATGTTAGCAGGGATAATCATACGCCCCCTTGCCACTTCGTCTTTAATCAGATCGGGGGGAAGATTTTCCCTTTGGGCAACGTAGTGCATTTCTTCGGTAATAACACCCTGGCGGGCGTAGTGCATCTGAGTAACATTACTCTGCCCGTGCCGTTTGGCAACCCATTCAGTTCGCATTATTGATTTCCTCAGTTATACAGCTTCCCTCCGCCGGTATTAACCGGACTCAGGTTCTAAGGGTGTAATCTCAGCCTGGTTGCTCAGGCACCCCTAGCTATGAATAGAGGATTGTATCACCAAGGCTAAGGCGGGTTAGGAGCAGGTAGTAAATCTTAATAGAGAAGAAAAAGCAAAAGGTTCGTAGTAAGGACTAAAGTCCTTAAAAATGCATTTCCCAGCACGAAGCGTACCTACTACCCCCCAATCTCTACACAACCGGACTTGCTATAATATACTAAGTATCAAAACAAAGTCATTCTCAAAAGAGTGACTGCTTGCCCAACGCTGAAAATATCCAAGGAGCGAGAATATGGCTGAGCTTGTTGCCATGAATACCACCACGAGTCTCAACCTGAATATGCAGGCAGTCACAGAGCTTTTTGTTACATACTTCATTTAAAAGTAGGGATCTGTTACTCCGGGAGCAGAACCAAGCAATCAGAAAAACAGTTCCCTGTTCCCTATTCCCTTCTGTAATGAAGGCAAAATTCCTCTGTGCTGCTTGCTGGCAACAAGTAACACGCATTGAGGAAACAAATGAATTTGCAATTGTTAGGCTGGAGTAGCTTCTTTGCTAACAGCTTCAAAAGCCAATGGCCAAGTGAATATACTGTTGGTCGAGTTGCCCTTGAGCATAAAAACACCTACATCCTCTATACCGAACAAGGCGAACTCTCGGCAGAAGTAACTGGCAAAATGCGCTACCAAGCTGCTGAGCGGCAAGATTTTCCAGCTGTAGGAGATTGGGTTGTCATTAGTGTCAAGCAGGGGGAAAAGAAAGCCACAATCCATAGCATTTTACCCAGAAAAAGTAAATTTTCTCGGAAAACTGTCGGGGCTAAAACTGAAGAGCAAATTATTGCAACTAACGTCGATACGGCTTTTCTGATTTCCGGATTGGATGGCGATTTCAATATTAGGAGAATTGAGCGCTATTTAATTATGGTTTGGGAAAGCGGTGCTAATCCCGTCATCATTTTGAACAAGGCCGACTTGTGCGATGATGTAGCAGCAAGGCGCGAAGATGTAGAAGCGATCGCTTTCGGTGTACCAATTGTGGTACTGAGTGCCCTCACTAACGAAGGACTTGATGCCTTGACCCCTTACCTAATACCGGGACAAACTATTGCTTTGTTAGGGTCGTCCGGGGTAGGTAAATCTACTTTAACCAATCAATTAGTGGGTAAGGCAGTGCAAGCAGTTCGGGAGGTTCGCCTAGGGGATGACCGCGGGCGACACACCACCACCCATCGGGAATTAATTGTACTGTCAAAAGGTAGCTTACTGATCGATACTCCCGGAATGCGGGAACTCCAAATTTGGGCGGGAGATGACGGCTTGCAGGATACCTTTGGGGATATTGAAACCTTAGCAAAGCAATGTCGGTTTCGTAATTGCCAACATGACGGGGAACCTGGTTGTGCCGTGCAAGAGGCGATCGCAGATGGCACGTTAGATGAGGGGCGTTTGGGAAGTTTCCAAAAACTGCAAAAAGAACTCAACTACTTGGTAAGGAAACAAGACCAGAAAGCATCTCTGGCAGAGAAGGAACGGTGGAAGAAAATCACCAAATCTCTCAGAAAGATGAAAAAACGCTAATTATTTAATTTTGATACTGGATGTAGGGGATTAACGGATGTTGGCAGCGG
>DNXU01000340.1:34958-40313 GCA_003505715.1 Cyanobacteria bacterium UBA8803
GGATGTAGTGGATTAACGGATGTGGAGATTAGATCACGTCCATTAGCATCGGCATTACATCTTACTCCCCCATCCCCCATCCATCGGTTACATCTGTTGCCACTCTGATGAAAACTAACACCATTCCCCATGAAGATATTACCTTTCGCATTATCGGCGCAGCAATGAGAGTACATCGCCGAATGCCGCCAGGATTGAAGGAGAAGCATTACCAGCAAGCGCTAACGCAAGAAATGATTCAGGAAGGTTTACTCTGTCCTGAAGAGTATCAGCTCGAAATTTATGACGATGAAGTCTTGTTAGGCAGGCTGTACCTAGACCACTGGGTTAATGAATGCGTGGTAGTAGAAGATAAAGCCGTGTCCCATCCCATGGGAGATAAGGAAATCGCGCAGGTTATTGCTTATTTAGGCGCGACACAAGCTAAAGTCGGATTGCTACTAAATTTTGGGCGATCGCGCTTAGAATTCAAACGAATCCTACCCCCCAAATCACTAAAAGGTTGGCAAACACAGATAGCGAAATATTTATGGACACCTAAGAACCACTACTAGCACGACATTTGATAATGGATGTAACAGCTATCTTCCCTATAAATAGCCCCTCACAATTATCTCATACCCCCATACCTATTACCCGTTACATCCGTTAATCCGTTACATCCGCTATCAAAATCCGCTGCCCACATCCGCTGCCCACATCCGGAAGTGCCATAGCGCACAATAAACAATAGAGGCAACTTTGTGTTTTAATCGGCAAGAGCGGAACCTAATCGATGTACGTCTATCGCACCTCTGGATTCGATCGCAAAGCAGAGCGGTATGGTATTACCGATCGCATTGACGACTTTTGTGCTGAACTCCAAACCCAAAGAATTGATGAAGTGCAGGCACGGTTTGAGCGGCTTTATCCCTACTTAAAGCGCCGTATCCTCAACCAGAGACTGGTTGCCCGTATCTTTAAAGTAGATTGCGATCAAATCCTGTGCTTGCTCGATATCTTTAAGCGGGGAGACAATGACTACGAAAAGTTTCTCGAAGCGCCTGCTGCCTATGGCAGAACCCATCTCGAACCTCAACTAGACTTGGCAGCGATCCGAGAATGGCTAGCTGTGGCTAAAATCGAGTCAAACCTTACCCAGGAACTTCCGGAACTCCCACCCATTTGGCATCCCTGGCTGGAAACTCCTGATTGGCAGATGGAACAAGTAAAAGAGGACTGGGCGATCTATGAAAGTGAAGAATGGGTGAGGCGGTTTGCAACAGCGGAAATTCAAGATGATTGGGAAACCTATTACCGGATTGTTTCTCAAATTAACAGCAATACGGCGTCCCTATCCCAACCAGTTGAGGCAGATGGCGATCGGGAAACAGCAGTTATCACATTTTCCCAAGAGGAAACTCAACTAACAGCCGAGGACGGAGTTCCCATTCCCAATCATGTCAAACTCTACGGCGAGAACGAACGTTACGTCCTGTACAGCCAGGTTAAAACTACTGACTCTACCCTTGGCGGTGTCTTGTTCTTGCTCGCACCGTTCCCTCACCTACCTTCCAGTCAAGACATTGCCGAGGTCGGTAACAAAACCGCCTTGTTTAATGAGGCTAATACCACCAATATTCTATCAGGGGAGTTACATCTGTGCGAACTGACGCCCTTTGCCCAACGTTCCTATCCTGCCTATCTCCTAGCAGACGAAGAAAGTTGGCTGGCGATCGAGCGGGGGAAAGAGGCAAACTTGGCGCTTTCACCGGAAGAAGAGCAAATTCTGCACGCCGTTTCCACCTCAGTACCTGGTGACGGTGCCTTACCCCTCTTCATCAACGGGCGAGCAGGGAGCGGTAAGTCTACAATGCTGATTTATCTGTTTGCCGACTACTGCTATCGGAAATATTACAACAAACAGGGACGCCGCCGTCGCGAACCTCTACCTGGAGAACTTTTATTTCTCACCTATAACGAGCGGTTGTTAGAGGTGGCTAGAGATGGCGTTAAACGACTGCTCTCATCCCATCACCGCTTTCTTGCCGAACGTAGCCAGAGTGATGAAATCCCCAACATTGATCGCTGCTTCCAACCGTTTGGGAAATTCTTATTAAGTTTGCTCCCTCCTCAAGAGAGCGATCGCTTTAACCCAGAAAACTATATTTCCTTCCATCGCTTCAAACTACTTTATCAGGGACAAAGTCCTACTGATGCCCTCAGTAAAGCCATACTTCACCTGCCTCAAGCGCGACGCTATTCACCAGAAATGTGCTGGCACGTCATTCGCACCTTTATTAAAGGGTACGGTCAACAGGAGTTCATGACGCCGGAAGATTACCAGGAAGAAGTACCCCGCAAGGAACGCAGTATCGACTTGGAAAAATTCCAAGGCATTTACGATACCATCTGGGAGCGCTGGTACAAGCGCCTCACAACTGAGCAAGGCTATTGGGACGACCAAGATCTGATTGCTAGAGTCCTGGCACTCAAGTGCTACCGTCCTGAATACACGGCTATTTTTTGCGACGAAGCCCAAGATTTTACCCGGCTAGAACTACAGCTAATTATGCGATTATCCTTATTCTCCCAATACAATTTAGGATACCAGCCAATTCGCAGCCTGCCCTTTGCCTTTGCCGGAGACCCCTTCCAGACCTTAAACCCCACTGGCTTCCATTGGTCTAGCGTTCAAGCTGCCTTTGATTCAGAAGTTATCACAGCCATCGACCCCGCAGAGCAATTAAAGCTGGCAATTAATTTCCAGGAGTTGGCCTTTAACTACCGCTCTAGCCCATCTATCGTGCAATTTACCAATTTAATCCAGCTGTGGCGTCACGTCCTGTTTAACATTCCCGAACTCCAACCCCAAACGGCATGGCATCCCGGCAGTTTCTCTGAACCACAAAAATTCATTCTGAATCAGAACATCAATGCCGCGGAACTAGCCACCTATATTAAAGATACGATTATCATCGTGCCCTGCGAAGAAGGAGAAGAAACTGCTTATGCCAGCACCGATGAAGTACTATCAAAAATCTTGCCGCAATTGGGAAATAGTGCCGATGCCACTAACAACCAACCCATTAAGAATATCTTAAGTGCAATTGCTGCCAAAGGCTTGGAGTTCAAAAAAGTTATTCTTTATAAATTTGGCGAAGACTGCAACCACAACGTCTGGAACCTGCAAGGGATCGACCAAAAAGTTAAGGTGGAATACTTTTTCAATAAACTTTATGTAGCTGCCAGCAGGGCAACTGAGTATTTATTTGTAGTAGATACAGAAAAAGGAGACCGCCAGCTATGGCAATACGCCAGCGATGAGGCTCTACTGCAAGCTATGCTGGGATATGCCAAAAATAAAGACCGTTGGGAAGACAAAGTTACAACCATCAGTCCCGGTACGCCGAAAACGGTTCGAGAACTGCGAGAAGAAGACCCAGGAGCGATCGCCCTAGAATTTGAAACTAAGGGCTTGAGTGCAGAAAACCCTGATTTGCTCAGACGCGCCCAACAGTTCTACAGCGATCTCGGTGACTCGGCTCAAGCTGATAGTTGTGAAGCTTGGGCACTGAAGTTTGAAGGGTGCTTTAGAGAGGCAGGCAGTCGCTTCTTGTTGTTGGAAAAAGCAGAGGAGGCGTGGCATTGCTTCTGGGAGGGGATGTGCTGGCCTGAGTTAGTAGCTTGGTACAAGCTGTACCCGGAACGCCAAACCTTAGAGCGTTCTTTTGCCTTTTTTATGGTTGCTTTACCCCAGGATTTAGAGGCGGTAAGGCAGTTTACATCATTATTGGCGGCGGATTTGCTAACGGATGTAACGGATGATTTGTTATGGTCAATAATTAAGGGCAAACAAGGGGCACAGGTTTTAGCAGAGTACGTGCATCGTATTAAGGAGTTGCTGAATAATCCTGACCTGAGACCGCATGATTGGCAACAGTTTGGGAACGTTTTGGTGGCGCTGGAGTTAGGGGGGTACAGTGGGATTGATGAGTTAATTGGGGATTGCTGCTATCGTGCTGCCAATTATGAGCAAGCCTTGCATTATTGGGAAGCTGCGGGCGTAAACCAAACGCCGGAATATAACCTAGCTCAAGCTAAATTACTGGGGATGCCTGCGGGGTTAGAGCATCTTGCTGAAGCAGGCGAGCATGACAGTATTTTGGCTGAATGGGAGCAGGCAGGGAAACCACGCGATCGCAACTGGCTCACTTATGTTGCCTTAGCACTAGAAACTAAGGGCCGCTACCAACAAGCATTTGTACTTGGCGTTTGGCTGGATGACTTAGTTAAAGTTAAAGACTATTTTGAAAGAGCAAGCCATGGCAAACCTGTCCTCAAGCTTTTTACTGTGCTATTGCAATATCTTTTCCGCAAAAAGTACTGGCTGGAAGCGATAGAAGCGTTTGAAAAGTACCTGCCTGCTGTTGTTTGTTCTCCGGCTAAAAAAGCTGCCTTAAAGTTTGATATAGTTTTTGAACTCGCTACTTCCGAATTAGAACCAGATGACTTAACCAAAGAACAGAGGCAACACTATGAAAATTTTATCAAAGAACAAATTTTATCAACATCGGACTGGCAGCAGCATCTGTTAATGCAGCAGGTGGGAATTGCACTCGAGAAACTGGGTGTACTGGTAGAAACGCTATCCTTTTACGAGCAATTTGTGACCGATCCCGATCCAGAACTCCGCCAGTTCGCCCGAGAGCGCTGGATGGCGATGAAGAAAAAACAGGAGGATTATGCCAGAAACCAAGGTAAACTGGATAGAGCCAATAAAAACCGCCTAGAACTACTCAAAAAAGCAAATAGCTGGCAGATTGCGCCCGACTCGATACCCCCAATCCCCCCACCTGCACCGAAAGAACGCCCCTCACTCCCAGAGATTACCCAACAAATTAATCCAGGCGCAACTGCAATCTTTGACGAGCAAAGTAAAGACACTTTGCTGCCTCTGGTGAGGAAAACACCTACACCAGAGCCAGTTCCAACTGATATATCTGACGCGATCGCACCACCGATAATTAAAGGATTACCTACTGGCACAACTGTAGAACAACTCAAGGATGGAATTGTCAGCTTTGCCGTACTTCATCTGGTTGTCAAGGTGATGAAACAGGCCAAACAAGTTCTAATTACTGATGTACTTACCACGAGGGAAGTACGAGTGGATTGGGAACTATTTCAGGTGAATATTGGCGAAGCAACCGTAACAGCTACAAAGAGCAAGCAATTATCCTTTGCTATGTTCGTCAGTGGCTATAGTGCTGTTTTAATCGGGGAGGGTAATAATTACCGACTGGAACTAGATGTTCAAGGTTGTGCGAGCAAAATTGCTATAGAGCTAACTGGAAAATAGGGATGAGGGATGAG
>DNXU01000291.1:0-1376 GCA_003505715.1 Cyanobacteria bacterium UBA8803
ATTATACCTCCTAATGGTGCATTATTGAAAATGCTGCGGGTAGTGAACCCTTGCATGTTCCGCTATCCCCCTACCCCTTACTTCGTTGAAGGGGTAGCCCCTCGCGATTCAGGTGGCTCATGAACTGTGTAAACTTCCATCTCCCTATTCCCCATCCCCGGCTCAAATGAGAATTCTACAAATCGTCCCTTCAATTTCCCTAGTTTACGGTGGCCCCAGCCAAATGGTATTAGGACTCTCCTCAGCGCTAGCTTCTCAAAATATTGAAGTTACGATACTAACCACAGATGCCAATGGAGATGCCGGACAAGCACCCCTGGATGTTCCCTTGAATCAACCCGTTGAGCAAGATGGCTATCAGATACGATACTTCCATTGCTCCCCATTCCAGCGTTATAAGTTCTCCCTGGATCTGTTACGTTGGCTGTGGCAGCACACAGCAGAATTTGACCTAGCTCATATCCATGCCCTGTTTTCACCTGTGAGTTCGGCAGCAGCTACTATTGCACGACAAAAAAAGTTACCTTATCTGCTGCGTCCCTTAGGAACCCTTGACCCAGCAGACTTGCGCAAAAAGCGACACTTAAAGCAACTCTATGCCGCACTGTGGGAACGAGCTAATTTAGCTGGGGCAGCAGGAATTCACTTTACTAGTGACCAAGAGGCAAAGATTTCAGAACGCTTTGGTACTCATGTGCCCGATGTGGTAGTTCCCCTAGGCGTGACTCCACCTCTAGAGTCTGCAAAAGGTCAGGCACGGCATCAGTGGGGAATTCCCGATGGTAAACCTTTAGTGCTATTTATGTCCCGTATCGACCCCAAGAAGGGATTAAATTTACTCATTCCAGCACTGGAAACTTTGCTGAGAGAGGGCCTGGATTTTCATTTTATTCTGGCTGGAACTAATCCCCAAGATCCTGATTATGAAAACCAGATACAAGAACGTATAACAGCTTCTCCCCTAGCTAGCCGCACTACGAGTACAGGTTTTGTCACTGGTGAATTAAAAGCGGCTTTGTTACAGGATGCTGACTTGTTTGTCCTGCCGTCCTACTACGAGAACTTTGGTATTGCCGTGGCAGAAGCCATGGTTGCTGGGACACCTGTCATCATTTCCGACCAGGTTTATATCTGGGAGGAAATCAAAAACGCTGAGGCTGGATGGGTAGGGTCAGTTGAAGTCGATGCCTTGAGTGCACTGTTACGGGAAGCGCTTCAGGATACTGGGGAACAGCAGCGGCGGGGAGCAAATGCGCGGGACTATGCGCTGAAGCATTATAGTTGGGATGCGATCGCACAACGAATGATTCAGACTTATCAGCAAATTATTTAGGACTCAGGCACAGCCTCTATTTAAGAGAAAACCGATTGTGACA
>DNXU01000291.1:1422-7937 GCA_003505715.1 Cyanobacteria bacterium UBA8803
TCGCGTAACGCACCATTGCCACTTAATTCTAAATCCCAGCATGGCCTAAGGCTAAGCCCGCCACCAGCATTCCTAGTACCAAAAATGGTTGAGCGCTGGCTTGATACTTCACATCATTTTTCAAGGGATCGCGGAGGAAATACATGTCCTGAAAGGTAATTTGAGGAACGATCAGCAGCAGGAGGATAGCAGCATAAAGGTTTTGGTGGATGCTAATTAAATAACCAGCAATTCCCGCTTGAAACAAATCAATCATCAGCACGCAAATCCAAGCAGCCGTACCAATACCAAACATGACTGGCAGGGACTTTAGACCCAGTTTTTTGTCACCTTCCACACTCTTGAAGTCGTTGACTACGGCAATTCCCAACCCAGCCAAACTGTAGAACAGGGTGAGAATGACAATTGTCCAGTTGAGGTCACCAAATAAAGCATGACCCGCCCACCAAGGCAGGGCGATGTAGCTTGAACCGAGGGCATAGTTACCTAACCAACCGTTCTGCTTAAGTTTCAGGGGGGGAGCGGAGTAGATGTAAGCTAGGAAACCACCGCCTAGAGTTAAACAGGTCATAATGGGAAACTCGTGACCTGTCCAGATATCTAGACCGTAGGCTACGCCAATCCCAGCCAATAACAGTATTAAAATCTGGGTAACTACCTGGGGAATAGATATAGCCCCAGAAGGGATAGGACGGTAGGGTTCGTTAATGGCGTCGATTTCGCGATCGTAGAAGTCATTCATGGTTTGGGTATAACCTGCCATGAGAGGACCTGAGAGCAACATGCAGGCAGCTGCTTTGAGAATGTCTTCCACAGTCCAGCTGTATCCGCCCGAAGAAGCTGCACCACAAACAACTCCCCAAATTAGGGGAATCCAGGTAATTGGCTTCATCAGCTGGAGGCGAATTTTCCAAATCGAGCTTTCACCGGGGGCAGCACCTTTCATGCCCAGTAACTGCCGGGTTTTGGCACTGCGTTCACTTGAAGTGGAGGAGGGGGGATTAGCCATTTGTTAATTGTTCATTGTTAATTGTTCATGGTTCATTGCTCATTGCCATTATTTAATTAGCAATCTGAGGCTTCTTGAGGTTTCAGCTAAAACGAAATTATTAAATATCGGTCTTGGAATTTCGCTCCTTTGACGGGTTGACCGCTGAGTGGGGGAGGTAACATAATGTTGCGCCGTTGGTCACCTGCTTCGATGGTTACTTCTGGGCCATATTGGGTGAGTTTGACTTGCTTTTTGTCGAAACCGGGTAAAAACAAGCGGACTTGACGAGAAGCTACGTCTATGGTAAGGGGACGGGGAGCCTGAGCCGCCAGCTTGAAATCTGGTAGGGCATCAATTAGGGGTTGCCAGTCATTAGGGGAGGACTGACGAGGGAGAGTACTGATGTTCAGTGGTGCAAAATCAGCGGCTAAGGCTTCAGTTGCCGGGATTTGGTTGAACAGAACACCACCAACAGTGAGGTTCACTTGTTGGGCGCTACCCCACAGATACTTAGCACTAGCCACAGCAGTAGCATCACCGTTGGTTACTAGGTAAACGGCAACACGGTTGGGGTCAGCGATCGCAGCTTGGCCCTGGTCGAGCATTTGGCTAGCTTGATCGGTTGGTTGTTGGGCGAATTTGTCAGCAGTCCACGTCACGTTGAGAATAGCACTGGTGACGGGTTGAATGAAGGGGGAGATAGCTCTGCCAAGGTCGGAATCGGCAAAGACTTGGCGAAATCGGCGGATATACCAACCGAGGATTTCTGGCATTCCCAGCATCCGCAGGGTCGCTTGGTCGCCGCTGCCGTCGTAGATGATGACATCATATTTACCGCTATGGTCATACTCCCGAATCGCATTCAAAGCTAGGGCAGTGTCCATGCCTGGTAAGATACCCAGTTCTTGACCGAAAACATTTTTTAAGGTAGGCGATCGCAAATATTGCGCTTCTAAGTTTTTGACCTCTTCCCAGCTGCGTTCTAAAAGCGTTGTACTGTGAAGCTGCAATGCTTGGAGGTTAGCCCCGATGTCCTGCGGTTCAGAACTGAGGGCTACCCCCAGTAGCAGTCCGAAGGCAGGCGTCGGGTCTTGTCCTACCAGTAGCACTCGTTGACCGAGGCTAGAAAGTTTTTTGGCAGCAGCGATCGCCACGGTAGTGCGTCCGGTGCCACCTTTACCCAAAAAAGTTAGAATCAAGGCCATGTTTTTTTCTCGACGCTCTTGCCTGCTGCTTCTAATTTACAACTTGGAGTTCGTCTTCAAAGAACCAAGTGTTAGTGCTATCGTCAAACTCTACGACAACTCCGACACCACTGCCATCAGTCATTTTGAAGTTTTTGACCGTACCGACTTTCCCGAGTTTGCCGATGATATCGCCAGATACCCGGTCTCTCAAGCGACAGACTTTAACTTTTTGACCTATCTCCATTACTGCTTCCCATAGGATTAATCATTCCAAAGTGTAGCGAAATATGGAGCCAAGGGTAAGGTAAAAACGACTAATCACCCATTACCAATCACCAATGACCAATCACTATCGCTTGACTTCCCTTGATGTATTCCGGGGTATTGCCATCGCTGGCATGATTCTGGTCAATATGGCAGGAGTAGCCGACCAAGTCTATCCGCCTCTACAACATGCTGACTGGAATGGCTGCACCCTTGCCGATTTAGTCTTTCCCTTCTTCCTGTTCATTGTTGGTGTGGCCATGCCCTTCTCCCTGGGTAAATATACCAAGGCCAACCAAGCCACTCCAGCAGTATATTGGCGTATTTTCCGCCGCAGCGCCATCCTGTTTGCTTTGGGGTTGTTCCTCAATGGTTTTTGGAATTACGACTGGAGTACTATCCGGATTATGGGTGTCTTGCAGCGTATCAGTCTGGCTTACTTGTTGGCAGCGTTGGCGGTTCTCAACTTACCGCGACGGGGACAATGGATACTTGTTGCCTTGCTACTTTTTGGCTACTGGATAGCGATGTGTTTCGTGCCAGTTCCAGGTTATGGGGCGGGTAACTTAACGCGAGAAGGAAATTTGGGAGCCTATATCGATCGCCTCATTATCAGTACAGCCCATCTCTATAAGGGAGATAATTTTAACGCCATGGGCGATCCAGAAGGGGTCTTCAGTACGATTCCGGCAGTGGTGACAGTTTTGTTAGGCTATTTCACTGGAGAATGGCTGCGACAGAAGCCTGTTAAGTCTCACACTAGTATGGATTTAATCCTGGCGAGCCTTAGCTGTTTTGTCATGGGGCAAATTTGGGGGTTTTGGTTTCCCATCAACAAGAAATTGTGGACTAGTTCCTACGTTTTGTTTACAGCAGGTTGGGCTTTGTTAGTACTAGCTGCTTGTTATGAGGGAATTGAAGTCCGCCAGCGCCAAAACTGGGGGAAGCCTTGGGAAATCATGGGATTAAACGCCATTTTTCTCTTCTTGGCTTCGGTTTTAACAATCAAAATTCTGGTCAAAACTCACATGGGTACGGGGGAAAATGCTCCTACAACCTACAATTGGATTTACGAGCATTTTTTCGTATCTTGGGCAGGGCCGTTAAATGGTTCTTTATTGTTTGCTGTAGTAACGCTGTTATTGTGGTGGGGTGTGGGCTACGGCATGTATCGGTTGCGCTGGTTTGTTAAGGTTTAAGCCATCCCTCTCCCTATGTTCAACCTCTCGAACCGCACTTTTAAAAAAGTTAGAACACCCAACCTTTTGCAAATGGAAGCGGCGGAATGCGGTGCTGCGGCTCTAGGGATTATTTTAAGTTACTACGGTCGCATTGCACCTTTGGCAGAACTGCGTCAAGAATGTGGGATATCCCGGGATGGTAGTAAAGCTGCCAATATTATCAAAGCTGCTCGCCGCTATGGGATGCAAGCCAAAGGATTTAAAAAAGGTCTACAGGTACTTCCTCAAGTTTCGGTGCCCTATATTGTGTTTTGGAATTTCAACCATTTCCTGGTTGTCGAAGGATTGGGGAAAGACCGCGTCTATATCAACGATCCGGCTACGGGCAGGCGTTGGGTGTCTAGGGCAGAATTCGATGAGGCTTACACGGGGGTTGTTCTCGTCATCGAACCGGGGCCTAACTTTAAAAAAGGTGGTCGTAAACGGGATGCGATCGCTGCCTTACACTCTCGGATCGCCCATTCCTACGATGGCTTGGTCTTTTCCGTTTTGGCAGGATTAATTCTCACCATTCCCCGCTTAGCCGTCCCTGCCTTTAGTCAAGTCTTTACCGATGAAATCTTGGTGCAAGGGCGTGGAGACTGGCTGCGTCCCTTACTATTGGGAATGGTTATTACAGCTGTCTTGCAAAGTCTTTTAGCTAGATTGCGACTAATTTACATCCAACGGCTGACAATTAAGCTGTCGGTGGTGATGACGGGACAGTATATCTGGCATGTTTTACGGTTACCGATCGGGTTTTATGCCCAGCGCTTTGCCGGAGAAATCAGTAGCCGTGCTGCTTTGAATAACAAGATTGTTGGAGTACTCAATAGTATTGCCACTACGGTTATCGATACCGTCATGCTGGGATTCTACGCTGTCCTAATGTTTCTCTATGACCGGGTGCTGACCGTGATGACGGTAAGTTTCGCCGCGATCAATATCATGATGTTAATTGGTTTGCGTAGTCTACGAGTTGATGCCAATTTCAGGATTTCTCAGGAGAGTGGTAAGCTTTCGGGGATGGCAATCGGGGGTTTGCAAAGTATCGAAACAGTCAAAGCATCTGGTCTGGAGTCAGATCTATTTGCCAAGTTTGCCGGATATCATACTAAATCTATAAACGCTCAGCAAGATTTGGCGTTGCAGAGTCAATGGTTGACTCTATTTCCCACTTTGTTGTCTAGCCTAGCTACTACAGCTTTATTGGTAGCAGGTGGCTTCCGCGTCATGGAAGGCAGCTTAAGTATTGGCATGTTAGTAGCTTATCAAAGTTTAGTGAACAGTTTCTTAAGTCCAGTAAATAATCTGGTGAATTTTGGCAGTACCTTGCAAATTCTCGAAGCAGATTTAGATCGCCTTGAAGATATTCTGCAAAACCCCGTCGATCCTGAAACGATTTTGGTAGGGAGAGAGGAGAGGGGAGGAGACACAGAAAACAGAGCAGGAAAATCTATTTCCTCTGCCTCTCCTGTAACTTTCTCTCTTTTAGAAGGCTATGTAAAATTGCAAAATCTTACCTTTGGCTATAATCCTTTAGAAGCACCTCTGATTGAGAATTTTAATTTGACGTTGAAGCCCGGTCAGCGAGTAGCGATCGTGGGGGCAAGTGGCTCTGGCAAGTCTACAATTGCTAAGCTCATTACAGGTCTTTATACACCTTGGCAAGGCGATATTCTGTTTGATGGTATATCCCGCCGTCAAATTCCCCGTATAGTGCTGGCTAATTCTCTAGCTTTGGTGGAGCAAGATATCTTTCTGTTTGGGGGAACGGTGCGGGATAATCTGACTCTTTGGGACTCTACTGTACGGGATGTTGACTTAGTAAAGGCGGCTCAAGATGCGGCCATTCACGAATTTATCTTATCTCTACCGGGGGAATACAACGCCCAGTTGAACGAGGGGGGAACGAATATCAGTGGCGGACAGCGTCAGCGTCTAGAAATTGCCAGGGCCTTGGTTAGAAATCCATCGGTGTTAGTACTTGATGAAGCAACGAGTTCTCTGGATGCAGAAACTGAACTAATTATTGACCACAATCTCCGCAGGCGGGGTTGCACTTGTGTAGTGATAGCTCATCGTCTCAGTACAATTCGGGATTGCGATGAGATTATTGTCTTGGAGCGGGGTAAGGTAGTACAGCGAGGCACCCATGAAGAGTTACGGCAGCAAAAGGGAATTTATGTGCTTTTAATTGGTAGTTGAATTCTGCCAGCCTCCCTTAACACGCTCGTAGTAACGGCGGTAGATCAATTCTAGCTTACCGCCATATTCCTGAATTAATGCTAGTTGACGCCGATACAGTCCGCGGAACGTGTTGGCAAACAGCAAGGTAAAAATTGCCACGCACAAACCAGCAACGGTAGAGATTAACGCTTCACTAATGCCACCCGTAACGCCAGCGGTTCGGCTACCGCCAATATCACCAATTCCGAGTCCGGCAAAGGCTTCTATCAATCCCAGAATTGTCCCTAAGAGTCCTAACAGGGGCGAAACGCTAATCACGGTTTCAAATACCGTGTTGAAGCGTTTCAAAATAGGTAACTCCGCTTGAGCAGCACTTTCTAGGGCGAGTCGGAATTCTTCTGGGGTAGGGCCTTCAAGTTCCAACGCTGCTAAAAAAATTCGCGCTATGGGCAGGTTGCTATTTTTTTCTAACTTCAAAAAAGCTAAAGAAGGATTGTCTTGGTAGAGGTGGAGTACTTCCCGCACGATTGTAGTTTGGTGCTTCATCACTCGCAGCCAAAAGTTTAGGCGCTCCAATATTAGGGCGATCGCTAGCAGTGATAAGGCCAATAGGGGCCACATGACCACGCCACCTAAGGAAAATAAGGTTTTAAGTGACATCTA
>DNXU01000295.1 GCA_003505715.1 Cyanobacteria bacterium UBA8803
TTGGTGGTAAAGAAGGGGTCGAATAAACGCTGTTTCATATGGGGTGGCACGCCAGGGCCGTTATCGGTAATGCTAATAACCACTGCGTTTTGGCACTCATTGACTTGAGTGCGAATTCTAATCCAAGGCGTGAAGAACGATTCTATGGCCATCTTTTTTTCTAAAGCATCAATGGCATTACTCAAGATATTCATAAAGACTTGATTGAGCTGTCCTGGATAGCACTCCACCTCAGGTAAATTGCCGTACTCTTTAATTACCTCAATTGCTGGTCTGGCAGACTGCTGTTTCAGGCGGTGCTGTAAAATCAGCAGGGTGCTGTCAATGCCTGAGTGGAGGTCAAAGTTTTTCATCTCCGCTTTGTCCAGGTGCGAGAAGTTGCGCAAGGATAAGACTATTTCTTGGATGCGGTTCGCTCCTTCTCTCATAGAACTGAGCAAGCGGGGGAAATCTTTCTTAACAAAATCAAGGTCAATAGCTTCAATTTCTTGTTGAATGTCCCCTGGGGGGTGCGGATAGTGTCGCTGGTAGAGATCAATTAGATGTAGCAGATCGGAGGCATATTCGCTAGCTGGGTTGATATTACTGTAAATAAAGCCAACGGGATTGTTGATTTCATGAGCAACACCTGCTACCAATTGACCCAAACTTGCCATTTTTTCATTCTGAATCAGTTGGGCTTCGGTGCGTTGGAGTTCGTGCAGAGTCAGTTCAAGTTGTTGGGCTTTTTCCCGTTCTCGCGCTTCTGATTGACGTAATGCCTCTTGGGCGAGTTTTTCTTCAGTGATGTCATTAAGCGTGCCTGTAGTACCAGAAATTGTGCCGTCTAGAGCAAAAGTTAAACGTGCTTGAACTTCCAGCCAGCGACATCCTCCACAGTTGGTCAGGTAGCGAATTTGATAGCGGCAATCGTCTTTTTTTCCTTCAATCAGCGTGCGAAATACTACGGCATTGCGCAGGCGATCATCTGGATAGATATAATTGAAAAGAGGTGTTCCCAAGCTCGTAGCTACGGAAAATCCGGTAATTTCAGCCCAAGCCGGATTGAGAAATGTCCAATTGCCCTTTGTATCGGTTTGGAATATGACTTCTTTGATGTTATTAACAACAGAGCGATATTTTTCTTCACTGATGCGTAGGGCTTCTATGGAAAGTTGCCGTTCTACTGCATAACGCAGGGAGCGAATTAGCAGCTCGCTGGAGACGTTGCCTTTAACTAGATAATCCTGGGCTCCGGCTTGGATAGACTGAAGTGCTAGGTTTTGATCGTTGTGGGCAGTGAGAACTACTATCGGCATTCTCAGTCCGTATTCTTTAATCCTAGCGATCGGATCTAATCCTTGGCTGTCAGGTAGTGAAAGGTCTAACAAAATGACATCGAACTTTATTTGATGTAAAAGTTCTAGGGCTTGGCCAAGACGCTTAGCATGAGCTAATTCAACTCTAACTGTAGAGGTTTCTGATAGCAGCTCTTGAATCAATTCTGCCTCAGCATAATTATCTTCAATGAGCAGGACGTTAAGGGAAATGCAATTAAGCACTTGTTTAAAAGTAGATTTCATGGAATAATTATTCAAACTTTGAGTTTTTATTAAATAATACTCAAAGTTTTTTATAAATACTGTAAAGACTCTGATAAGCTAGCATAAAGATTTGGTAATTTAGTGATAAAGCGCTATTTCCCCTAAGGCAGAATTAGGAAAATTTTCATAGATAATCATTGCCCTCCTTGCCAGCCCAAATTAAAATTAGGACAGTTGGTGCTTTCTGCCGCTCCCGTGCTGTAAAGTACCTTTTTGATGGCAACTTGGTATTACTAGACTCTAGAAATGTATTAAGAAAATTTGAAAATACAGTTCAATCATAAGAGATACCTTTGAGCCTAGGGTCAGTTTGTAAAATTCTTACACAATTTGGATGTAGAAATTGCTGTAGCTTTTTACAACCAGCGAAAAAAAAGAGCCGATTCTAGGAAGCCTCTTTACTGCGATCGCCTTAAATCTATAGGACTTACGTACTAGGATATAGGGTGTTGGTCAATTGTTCCCTAAACCCTACACCCCACACCCTGTCTTACTCCCAGGTACTTGTCACCCTTTCATATCGTGTCCGGTGACATCGATATTGTTTGTAGTAACCACTTCAGTGGTTTACAATAGAGCATTTTCAACCACTGAAGTGGTTACTACGAACCTTTTTATACAAGTAGGACTTACGCATTGTGCCCTCCCGACCCCCCAAGGAAAGGGGGGAGAAATNNCTTGTTCCCCCCAGATTTGGGGGGTTAGGGGGGCGTTTGCGTAAGTCCTAACAAGGAAAGATGCTACCGGACATGATATCAGGTTCTCAACTTAACGGTATCGCTTCACCGCTAGCCAGAATTAAAGGAAAATGATGGGTGTTGGGAGCGTGCATGGCCTGAATTCCCAAGTCAGCGCGATTGAGAATGTCAGCATCTGTTCCGATCACCCGGCCTTGACTATCGAGAATTGAGTGATTGAAGTTGAAGCCGTTGAGACCAAATGCCATGACACTCACTGCCGACGCTGCACACCAGATGCCTGTAACTGGCAGCGCGGCTAGGATGAAGTGGACGACGCGACTGTTACCCGTATTGACACCAGGAATAAACAGGCGTCCTAAGTAGCTGTAATGTCCGGCTAGCAAGTTATAGGTTACTTCCTGTTGACCAAACTTATAACCTGTGGCTTCTGATTCGTTTTCGGTCGTCTCCCGAATCAGGGACGAACTCACTAGCGAACCATGTAAAGCACTTAAAAGCGCTCCACCAAAAATACCAGCTACACCAAGTTGGTGCAAGGGATGCATGAGGATGTTGTGGTCAGCCTGGAAGGCTAGCATAAAGTGGAAGGTGCCAGAAATTCCTAAAGGCATCCCTTCGGAAAAGCTACCTTGACCGATGGGATAGATAAGCAAGACAGCAGTAGCAGCTGCTACAGGTGCTGAAAAAGCTACAGCAATCCAGGGACGCATTCCCAAGCGGTAACTCAGTTCCCATTGCCGTCCTAGATAGCACCAGATCCCAATCAGAAAGTGCAGAATAATTAACTGGTAAGGGCCGCCATTGTAGAGCCATTCATCGACGGAGGCAGCATCCCAGATTGGGTAAAAATGCAGACCAATGGCAGCAGAAGTTGGCACCACAGCAGCTGTAATCAGGTTGTTACCGCTCAAGATAGAGCCGAGAACAGGTTCGCGAATGCCATCTAGATCGACCGGAGGTGCGGCGATAAAGGCAATGATAAAACAGGCGGTAGCAGCCAGAAGTGTAGGAATCATCAGGACACCAAACCAACCGATATAAAGTCGGTTGTTCGTGCTGGTAATCCAGTTAGCAAGGCGATTCCAAACCTTGGAGATGTCTAATTCAGGCCGACGTTGAACGACGGTATTCATAATTAACCACTCCGCATAAAAAACAGCACCGAATTAAATTGATTGGCTATAGATTAATCTTGTTAGCGTTGCTCAAAGATTAATTAACCCGTTATCGGGATACTTTAATTTTATTGAAAAAGCCCAATCCCGAACCGCAAGGGCTGTTTCAATACTTCCATGTTTTGGTTAATAAATATAAATCTATGTTTAATTTTATAACGGACATGATTAAATCTTCTGGCGATCGCCTAGTTCTAAAGCTTAAGCAGATGGCGATTTAAGTGCCTTGCGAAACTCACTCGCTGCCTCTAACCGAGAGGTTTGAGCCATCAACACGCAACGGGTGAGCAGATCAATACTGAGCGTTGCCAGTTCGGGAATTTCGCTGTGGGTGATTTGGTCGTAATGGCGATCGCGTAGGCGATAGAGGCTGAATAGACCATCTTGCCAAAACCACACTTCCGGCACTCCTAATGCTTGATACCGCCTCAGTTTGTTTAAACCGCCACTTGTGTATACAACTTCGATGACCAAATCCGGGATCGGCTTGGATGCTCCAAAACAATAAGATTCATCAGCTTGAGCAGAAACTTCTCCTTCTCGCTCCTGCGTCATAGACCCCGTAGGTTCAAATTCAATAGCGTTTTCCAGGCAAAATAATCCAATTAAAAAGCCGATGAGCCGACTAAAAACTTCGTGTTCGCGTCCCGGCATGATAATTTCAATGGTGCTGTCATAGTAAGCTAGCCGAATGCCTGGAGAGTCAGCAAAACCTTTCTGAATCAGCTTGAACTGTTGCCAGGTAATGTCGGAATAGACAAGGCGCTGGTCAGTGGCAGACGGAGTGAAAATGGGAGTTTGCGTCATAGTAATAGCATTACCAGGCAGCGATCGCTTAGTCTAGCCATCCCCTCAAAAGGAAGGACAGGTTTTGTTTTCATGTTATGGGTATAGCATTTTTATTTGATATACAAACTCCTGTAGGTTGGGTAGAGCGCAGCGAGACCCAACATGAGCTAACTGACCACAGTATACATCCCGTCCGGAAATAAATTTCCGGCCTCACAGCTCAAGTCAGTTGAAACTGACTGTTCTACAATGAAACCACTCCCTCTGAATTTTTAGTCCATTTCAACTTAATTGGCTCGCCCATGCCAGGAATTTGCTTTACCTTTAATCTCAGCATCATCCAGGGCGACCCAATAAATTCTCTTCACATCTACTTAATCCTAAACAACGGGTCGCCCCTACAGGTCCACTTAATCCTATAGATAATTTATTTACATCCCAAATAAAAATGCGATAATTTTGAAAAATACTGCTATAGTACCAAGCGATTGGCTGATTAAGCCCTGATGTCAATTGCTACTATGCAAATCCTTGCTGTGAAAAGACTGCTCGCTACTCCTATAGATAAACTATCCCCTTCTTCGGTGCGATTTTGGTTCAGCCTGAGCTTGGCTTTCTCAGTTATTTATAGTCTGTTGGCATTACAGCAAGGGTTTCGGGGCGAATATTTAGTTGATAGCGATGCTCGCCAGCATGTATTCTGGATGGAGCGCTTCTTAGATCCGGCTTTATTTCCTAATGACTTAATTACGAATTACCATCAATCCATAGCTCCTGCTGGGTATGCCATGCTCTACCGTGTCATAGCAGCTGTGGGTATTCATCCCCTAGTATGGAACAAGCTGTTACCGACAATTCTAGGGCTAATTACTACAGGCTACTGCTTTGGCACTTGCTTACAACTGTTGCCAGTACCATTAGCAGGGTTTACGGCTTCTTTACTTCTAAATCAAACCCTCTGGACAAATTACACCCTAGTTTCCGGTACGCCTCGCTCCTTTGTTTATCCGATATTTTTAGCATTTCTGTACTATTTGTTGCGCCGTTCGCTGCTTCCTTGTTTGGGAGCGATCGCCTTATTAGGGCTGTTCTATCCTCAGTATGTCTTTATTAGTGCGGGTATCCTCATTTTACAGCTATGGCGGTGGCAGGGCAGGCCGCTAACTCTCTCATTAAACCGTCAGCATTATTGGTTTAGTTTGGCAGGGTTGGGAGTAGCTTTTTTGGTGATGTTACCCTACGCCTTACAATCTAATGAATTTGGACCTGCGATCGCAGCAGCAGAGGCGAGAACTTTACCAGAATTTTGGCCTGAAGGTCGCACTCCCTTTTTTGATCACAATCCTTGGGAATTTTGGCTGTTCGGCAAGCGCAGCAGTCTTTTCGGTGGGGTGTCCGTAGTGCCACTGATGTGGACGGGTTTGTTGTTGCCGTTGCTGTTAAGCCAACCCTCTCGTTTTCCTCTCACCCAGCAGGTCAGCCGCCGTGTTGCGATCTTACCTCAGATTGCCCTAGCTGCCTGCGCCATGTTTTTTATCGCTCATGCCTGTTTATTTAAACTGCATCTACCAATCCGCTACACTACCCATAGCCTGCGTATTGTACTCGCCCTTGCTACGGGAATTGCTCTGATCGTGATGTTAGATGTCCTTATAAAGTGGGGAACCGGGACTGAGAACTGGGAAGATAAGACTAGAGGAAAAGGAAGATACTGGGAGAATTCCCCCAATAACCTAATTCCCTATTCTCCATTCCCGCAAAAACCCTTAGCTGTAGGAGTAACAGCTCTATTAGTAGCTCTACTTATCCTCTATCCCTGCTTTGTAGTATTCCCACTCACCCGATACAAACAGGGAGAATTTCCGGCTTTATATGAGTTCTTGGCTCAACAACCAAAAGATAGTGTAATTGCCTCCCTAGATGAGGAAGCCAACAATTTGCCTACCTTTGCCAAGCGGTCAGTTTTAGTGAGCGAGATGTATGCAATTCCCTACCATGTGGGTTACTATCGTCAAATTCGACAGCGGACTGTCGATTTAATCCGCGCTCAGTACAGTCCAGATCTAGCAGCGGTAACAGCGTTCGTTCAAACCTATCAGGTAGACTTCTGGTTGCTGCATCGTGCTGCCTTTACTCGTGACTATATTGCTGGCAGTCATTGGTTGATGCAGTTTCCCGCAGCGGGAGAAGCGATCGCTAAATTAGAGCGAGGTAAGATACCAGCTTTGTTGGGAATTCAAGATCGCTGTAATATTTTTGAGGTTGATAGCTTGGTTCTCTTGCAGGCACAATGTATTGCTAATACTAATGTCTTTCCTAAAACACGATAAACATTTTATTTGGGCAAAAGCTTTTATAGCTATTATTTTAATACTAGGGCTATTTTTTAGATTCGTCAATTTAGACCAAAAAATTTACTGGCATGATGAGTTTTTTACCTCATTGCGAGTAGCAGGTTATACAGTCACAGAGTTAGAAGAGCAACTCATAACAGGCCAAGTCATCAGGATTGACGATTTACAAAAGTATCAGCAACTTAATCCCCATAAAGGCTTAAAGGATACAATTACATCCTTAGCGGCTGAAGATGCTCAAAATCCTCCCCTATACTACATTCTGGTAAGACTTTGGGTAGGGATACAAGGTCTTAACCCGCTCCAAGCCCGAATGGTATCGGCAGTGATTAGTTTACTAGCTTTTCCTAGCATTTTTGGGCTGGGCTATTTATTATTTAATTCCTTAGCTGTAAGCTGGATGGCTGTTCTCTTGTTAGCGGTTTCACCGTTCCATGTCCTGTACGCCCAGGAAGCAAGGCAATATAGTTTATGGACGGTGACTATTTTATGTTCAAGCGCAGCTTTGTTGCGAGCGCTCCGGTTGAATACCAAATCGAGTTGGGGAATTTATACGGTTGGTGTAGCCCTGAGTCTTTATTCTAATCTGATTTCCGTACTGATGCTCGTGGGTCATGGTATTTACGTGGTGGCACTTCAGGGTTGGCGTTGGCATAAAACCGTCAAGGCTTATCTTTTGGCGTCGTTGGCAGGATTGATAATTTTTTCCCCTTGGCTCTTAGCGATCAACCAGATTATGGCTTTGGGATGGACGGCGAAGGATATTCCTTTGTTGACTTTATTAAAAAGGTGGCTCTTGAATCTATCTACTATTTTTTTCGATCCTCAAATCAGCTATAAAGAGCAGCTCTTTGATGTGAGATTTGGGCAAGACAATGGTTACTTTGGACTCGATCGGCCATTGACTTTTTTAGTAATACCAATTTTAATGGGGGTAATTTATGCTATTTATTTTATAGTTAGAACTACACCTAAATCGGTTTGGTTGTTTATCCTGCTATTATTAAGCTCTACGGCACTCCCCTTGGCAGTACCGGATTTAATTGATGGAGGGCAACGTTCGACGATCGCTCGATACTTGATACCTGCTTTTTTAGGAATTCAGTTAGCCGTAGCCTATTTACTCACGGCCAAAATTATGACTGTCTCTGTTCGACGAAAGCTATGGCAGTTGATAGCGATCGCCCTCATCACCGCAGGTATTTTATCCTGTGCCATTAGCGGACAGGCAGAGACTTGGTGGAACAAGTACAGCAGTTATTACGACCCCCAAGTCGCCCGGATCGTCAACCAAACGCCTGACTCTCTGATTATTAGTACTAGCGCAGTGCGCTCCACTTCCCTGAGCTACCTACTCAATTCTAATGTCCATTTTTTGTTACTCAAAGACCGACAACTACCAAACATCCCAGAGCATTTTACAAATGTATTTCTCTTTCAACCCTCTAACCGCTTGCGGGAGCAACTAACCCAACAAACTCAGTACAAACTCGAACCAGTTTACGAGCAGGGACGACTATGGCGCATTACCATGGGTAAATAATTCTTTCGTTATAGCGGTTCTTAAATGAAAGGAACACAGTCTTCTTGTTTAACGCGAAGAACGCAAAGTTAATCCCAAAGTTACAAGAGATTACTCATAGTTCAGCCAACCACGAGTAATCTCTTATAAAACTTTATCTAATTTAGGTGCGATCGCCTTTGGCAGTCAAGTTCTCATTTTCCTCTAACCAAGTGACTAAATCTCCTATTTCTGTAAAATCTAATAAGGC
>DNXU01000114.1:0-2117 GCA_003505715.1 Cyanobacteria bacterium UBA8803
CACTCCTTTCCTGATCCGGAACCTATCCATCAATGCTTGAAAGACAGGATAGACACCGGAGAAGTATATGAAACTAAAGACGAAATTTATTTCAGGTTTTTTGGGAGTTGCGTCCCTGGTCGTTGTATTGGGTATCATTAATATTCAAACCAAGAAAAATGTTGACGAACAGTTTAATAAAATTACCGCCAGTACGGCTCGTCAACTGCTGGCATTAAATCAGGTCAAAGTTGCTTCTGTTAATTTGTCTTCTAAAGTATATGGTTATGTAGTTATCAAAGGTGAATCAAAGTATATCACCCCTCCTGGCAAGATCGATTCAACCCTAGTAGAGGCAGAAAAACAACAAAAAGAAGCCTTTCAGAATGGTGTAGAAACCCTGGAAAAATCCTTGGCTGAGTTTAAGACATTTGCTAAGACTGCCCAGAGTCAACAGGTTTATGAACAACTGGTCAAGAACAAGGTACAACTAGCGGAACTTGGTCAGGAGATTATCACCTTAAAGGAAGCCAAACTGCAAGGAGAGAATATACTTAGCAAGCGAGAGGAGTTTGAAAGCGCTGAAGAAAAATTTTTGGCAGTTGTCAATAGAGCGATCGCTGCTAAATTAGAAGACCTGGAACGGGACAACCAGAGTGCCAATCGCAGTGCTACCTACTCTCTCATTATTAACCTGACCTCAGTCACCGTAGTGGTGACCATATCTATTATTTTGGGAGTTATCCTTGCGGAAAGAATCACCAATCCCATTATAAAACTCAAGAAAGCAGCTGCTAAAATTGGTGAAGGAGAATTTGATACGAAGGTCGATATAGAAACTCAAGATGAACTGAGTATCTTAGCGGATGCCTTTAACCATATGGTTAAACAGCTGCAAGATACAACGGTTTCTAAATCCTATCTCGATAATATTATCAGCTCTCTCAGCGATGGCTTAATTGTCCTCAATAGAAACATCCAAATTGAGAGTTTTAACGAAGCAGCATTACTGCTTTCGGGCTATCAGCCTCATGAGTTGAGAAATCAGCCCCTAGATGTCTTCTTTAAAGAAGATAATTTTTGGGCATCTTTAGAGAGTAACGAATCTCCCCAAAATAGTTTTTTGGGGAGGAGAGAAGCCACATTTTTTACCAAAGATGGTAGTAAAATTCCTGTATCTGTTACCGCTTCGGTCATGCAAAATGCAGCCGGCAGAATTCAGGGCATAGTTTGTTTAGTCCAAGACATATCAGCACGCAAACGGGCAGAGGAGGCACTGCGCCGACAAGCCCTGATGTTTGAAACTATTTATGACGGCGTTATCCTTACTGATTTAGGTGGTCGCATCCTCGACTGGAACCCTGCGGCTGAGAGGATATTTGGGTATGGCAAAGCGGAGGTATTGGGCAAAACCTGCGGCATTGTGTACCAGCCAGAAGCGGCAACAGCACTAACCCAGCAAATGATTTACGGCTTAATGAGCGAGGGGCGCTGGACGCGAGAGGTTGAGTTTATCCGTAAAGATGATACCACAGGGGTTTGTGAAACGGTAGTCGTGCCCCTGCGCGATGAAGAAGGCCGCCCCGTCGCCGCTATTGGGGTCAACCGCGATATTACCGAGCGCAAGCAGTACGAAAATCAATTAGTCGAAGCGCGGGAAGCTGCCGTAGAAGCTGCACGGGCTAAAGCTCAGTTCTTAGCCAACATGAGCCACGAAATTCGTACCCCTATGAATGGGGTGCTGGGTATGAGCGAATTGTTGCTCACCACTGAACTGACGCCTCGACAACTGGATTTTGTGAAGACCTTGCAAGTCAGTGGCGAGCATTTACTAAGAGTCATTAACGATATTCTCGATTTCTCCAAACTGGAAGCTGGGGAATTGCGACTGGATACCGATGAACTTGACTTAAACGGTTGCTTGGAAGAGGTGTTAGATTTATGCAGCCCTCAAGCCGATGCTAAGGAGCTGGAACTAGCACTTTTGGTCGATAATGACGTGCCGCGCCAACTGTTAGGAGATGCAGGTCGCCTGCGGCAAATTCTCACCAATCTAGTCGGTAATTCTATCAAATTCACCGAAGCTGGAGAAATCGTCATCCACGTATCCATTAAGCAACAACCAACAACCAACAACC
>DNXU01000114.1:2179-4725 GCA_003505715.1 Cyanobacteria bacterium UBA8803
AACAACCAACAACCAACAACCATTAGAATTGCGCTTTGCTGTTCGAGATACAGGTATTGGCATTGCTCCCGAAGAGCAGCACAAACTATTCCAAGCCTTCTCACAAGTAGACGCCAGTACCACTCGCAAGCATGGCGGGACTGGCTTAGGTTTAGCAATTTGCAAGCAACTTGTAGAAATGATGGATGGTGATATTGGCGTAGATAGCCAACTGGGATTTGGCTCTACCTTCTGGTTCACGGCTACCTTTACTAAGGTAGCAGCTGAGGCCACCGCAGAAGCGATTGAGCGAGTTGCTAGCAGCATACCAACTTCCCCGGAATCCTTGACTGGCAAAAGAGTATTAGTGGTGGACGATCGCCCAATCAATCGGAAAATCGTGCAGCATCAGTTGGCAGCCAAAGGAATGGAAGTCGATGAAGCCGATAATGGCATTATTGCCCTCAACGCCTTGCAAGCAGCAGCGGAAGCTGGCAAACCTTACGATGTGGCGCTGCTGGATATGAAAATGCCCAAAATCGATGGGTCAACCCTAGGACGGCTGATTCTCTCCGAACCAGATTGGGCGCAAACGAAATTAGTGCTGATGACCTCCATGCACGCTGGAGATTCTGCTCAACCCCTACTCAAAAGTGGGTTTGCCGATTATTTAGTCAAGCCAGTTAAAGAATCTCAGTTACTGCAATCTTTACTCAAGGTGCTGGGTTCTGAAGTATCTGGATCTGCGATCGCTAATGAGTCTTTAGGGAAAGAAGGAGCAAACGCTGAGAAACACAACAGCAGCAGCCTGAAAATTTTGTTAGTGGAAGATACGCCGATTAACCTCAAATTAGTGCGGCATCAGGTACAACTTTTAGGTCACCAAGCAGAGTCAGCAGAGAACGGTCAAGAAGCGCTTGATAAATTAGCTAAGAATGACTACGACATCGTCCTGATGGATTGCCAGATGCCAGTGCTGGATGGTTACCAGGCTACAAGGGCTTTGCGCACACGAGAAGGTGTAGACCGCCATACTGTGGTAATTGGGATGACAGCTTATGCCATGCAAGGCGATCGCGAAAAATGTCTGGCAGCTGGCATGGATGACTATCTCAGCAAACCAGTGATGGTGAAAAACTTGGCACCAGTACTGGAGCGATGGTCATCTGTCATCAAGCCTAGCTCGCACCAAGCTAAGAGCCAGAGTGAAATTCCCACCAGCATTCCTAACTTCTCAGATCATCAGTTCTCAGATGTAGTAGATTGGGTACGCTTGAAGGAAATCTCTGAGGGAGACCCTGCCTTTCAACTGGAACTGGTGCAGGGATTTATTAAAGAGGGGGCAATGTTTATCGCCCAAGCCAAGCAAGCCGTGATTGATAAAGATTGGGTGACCTTAGCTAATAAAGCTCACCAAATCAAAGGTGCGAGTTCCTCGGTAGCGGTGCAAGCTATGCCAGAAGTGGCAAATCAACTGCGTCATCAGGCTCTCCTTAAAAATCCAGAAACATGCACCAAGTTAATTGCTCAGTTAGAGCAGATTCTGGAGCGGCTCAAAGGGCATATTGATGTCAGTCCGATTTCTGGAGGAGACTTGCGATCAACCAAGAAGCCTGCTACTTCAGGGGTCAGCGCTGGATCTGCTCAGAAAGAAGGAGCGAGCGCCGAGCCAGGAAAAGGAACCAGCTTAAACATTCTTTTAGTCGAAGATACTCCCATCAACCTGAAATTAGTGCAGCATCAAGTACGCCTACTCGGTCACCAGTGGGAGTCAGCGGAGAACGGTAAAAAAGCTCTTGATAAATTAGCTGAAAACGACTATGACATCGTGCTGATGGATTGCCAGATGCCGATAATGGACGGCTACCAAGCCACCCAAGTATTACGCCAGCGAGAAGGAACTACCCGTCATACCGTGGTGATTGGCATGACTGCTTATGCGATGCCGGGAGATCGCGAGAAATGTCTAGAAGCGGGTATGGATGACTACCTCAGCAAACCCGTGATGGTGAAAGAGTTGAAAGTAATGCTACAGCGATGGTCATTTGTAGTTAAAGGTAATTTACAGGCAGATAGGAGCAAGTCTGAGAGACAAACTGATATTCGTTCGTCCTCAGATCCGGTAGATTGGGCGCACTTGCAGGAAATCTCTGGCGCAGATCCCGCGTTTCAACTGGAACTAGTAAAAGGCTTTGTCAAAGATGGAAAAAACTTCCTCGCTGAAGCCAAGCGAGCAATGGCAGCAAGCGACTGGGTTATCCTCGCCAATAAAGCTCACCAACTCAAAGGTGCCAGCGCTTCGGTGGCGGTGCAATCTATGTCTGAGGTAGCAACAAAACTGCACGAGCAGGCACAAGCTAATACTTTAAAAGGTACTCCTGAATTAGTCGATCAGTTAGAGCAAATACTGGAGAAGATCCAGGGTTCTGTAGAGAGTAAAGAGTTAGAAATGAGGTCGCAAGCAAGTCAAGGGAATAGGGAATAGCCCCCCTTGCCCCCCAACCTTGGGGGAACAGAGACTAGCCCCCCTCGCCCCCCAACCTTGGGCAGAGCTAATTCATGGTCAT
>DNXU01000114.1:4892-17305 GCA_003505715.1 Cyanobacteria bacterium UBA8803
ACGCGAAAGCTAACGCACCATTTTTTTCCCATTGGTGGGTTAAGGCTACCCCCTCATCCAGGCTATGCGATCGCCTTAGCAATACTAAACCGCTGGGAGCGATACAACTCCTAACAGATAAAGACTACAATATAGCCATAAAGATAGCCATGTAGCTGAAAACCCGAAAAATGTCTGAGCGATACTCCATCGCCGAAGCACGCGATCGCTTGAGTCAACTGTTGCGACCCAATGGGAATAGCTGGTCTGTAGATAACTTGAGATGAGGAAACTGCAACGACTCGATGAGTTTGTTGCTCCGTAAAAGTGTTTTTTGATATTCACCATCAACAAGGTGACAAACCATCACAGTTGGTTGTTTAGGGCTGCCGATGTAGTATTTTCCGCCAATGCCAAGATAATCCACGATCCAGTATTCGGGAATGGCTAGTGCCTCATAATCCTCATATTTGCGAGCATAGTCATTCTGCCAATTGGTACTGACTACCTCAACTACGAGCTTCACTGTAGCGCCCATTGTAATCACAGGCTCGCGAGTCCACAGAGGTTCTTGAGCGAGCATTTGTTCATCCAGAACAACAACATCTGGTCTATATGCACTTGCTGAACCTAACGGTTGGATAAGGCAGCGATGTGGAATGAAGTAGGGCAACTCTAAGCGGTCAATCTCAACGTTAAGCTTTCGACTAACGAGGGCAGCCACCTGTTCGTGAGGCCCCGTGGGTTCCATCTCAATTAGCTCTCCATCAATTAATTCGTAGCCTGTATCATCTCCGTACTGGGCGATGAACTCATCGAAGCTGATGCCCGTTTTGACAACCGATGAAACCATAGACTGGGCTTTTAGCTAAAGCAACACTCTTATCGTAATAGGCAGCAGCAGTGCGTGGATAACTTTACAGAAACCCTCTAACACACCTTTTTTCCCATTGGTGGGTTAAAGCTACCTCCTAATCCAGGCTATGCGATCGCCTCGCAGCCATGGTAGGGTGCGTTACGCGAAAGCTGACGCACTGTGCAATTCCCTAGCAGGGTGACCAGCAAGCTGAAGAATTGCTGGTCACCCTGTTAGCTTATCCTTTCATCCCAACTCCTTCCACAAATTAGGCAGCTATAAAATAATGTTCAGTTAGGGTACTAGCATTTACTCCGGTCAGGATAGCTAGAGTCTTATCCTCGAAACCAATTAAGGTGTTCTTGCCATTTTGAGTAATCGATAATTGACCGAATGTCAGTTGACCTGACAAACCAATGAAGTCTTCCCCAACCTTGAAGTCGCCAATTGTGTCAGTTCCTTCACTTACAGCCACAACAAAGGTATCTTTACCCTTGCCACCTTTGAGTTTGTCTTGGCCTTGGCCACCACAGAGTAAGTCATCGCCATCATCACCCCAGATTTTGTCGTTCCCTTCCTCTCCGTAGAGTTTGTCCTTACCACCATTACCCCAGATCTGGTCTTTCCCTTTACCACCGTAGATGATGTCATCTCCACCAAGGGCACCTTTTGTTGAACCTTTTTTGAAGTCACCGCGTAGGATATCGTTACCCTCTTCGCCGTAAATAACATCACTTCTTAAACCACCGACAACCTTGTCCTTACCAGCACCAGCAAAGATCTCATTGTCAGTGCCATCCGGACCAACTAGAGTTTCGCTCTTGAGGCTACCCCGGATCGTATGGCGGTGAACAGATGGGACTGCTGCTGGAGTAACTTGCTCAACTGTAGGTTTGGGCTGAACAAATACCCCACTTTCATCCTGACTAAGCAGAGTTTCACTCTCTAAACTACCCTGGATAATATTGGGGGTGATAGAGGCGAGTGTTCCTTGAGGAATATCCTCACGTTGGGGTTGAACGGATACTCCATTAACGGTATTGCTCGAAGTCAGTAAGAAGTTATCTACTAATAACCCAGAGTCAACAATGGTATCGCCTACATCTACAACTCCCACACCTACTTTGAAGGTGCCTGCTTGGGTGAACTGATAGGTGAAAGTCCCGTAGCCAGTTTGCTCGTTAAAGCTACTACCCAAGGGGATAAAGCTACTATTGGTATCAGCTAATTCTGATAAGGAACTATTGCTAATACTGACGAAGCCAAAATCGTTAAAAGACCAGCTAGGGGTGCCCTCATTCGTGAGGAAGTTCCAATTAAAGGTCAAAGTATCCCCTGCTGCCACGGTAATGGGTTGAAATTGCAGTGCTGAGCCTTCAGTTGCATTACCATTACCCAGTGCATCTATTGCTCCAGCATTTAACCCCAAAGCGGTTTCGAGTTGAGCATCGCTAACCGCACCGGAACCATTAGTTATCAAAGCTTGGTAATTCCCCTGGGTAGGATTACTACCAAAGTTTGCTGTCTTGATGCTGGCATTACCAGTAACGTTCCAATTAGCAAAGTCACCGTTCTCAAAACCAAAGTTGAACACCGGATCGGCAACTATTTGAAACTTGTCCACTAGTAGTCCCGAATCAACACTGGAATCTTCTCCGTCTACCACGCCCAGACCTATTGTAAAAGTACCAGCCTGCGTAAACTGGTAGCTGGATGTTCCGTAGCCAGTTTCCGAACCAAACGAGCCTGCAAACCGACTGAAGTTGCTATTGGTATCGGCTAGTTCCGATAACAAACCAGAGGTGATAGAGACGAAGACAAAGTCGTTGAAGTTACTGGGGGTTTTCTCATTCGTAAGCAAATTCCAACTAAAGCTTAAAATATCCCCAGCTTTTACGGTAATCGGTGTCAGTTGAAGAGCCGAGCCTTCAATTGCATCCCCATTGCCTAAGTTATCTAAGGCTCCAGCATTCAAGCCTAGGAAAGTTTCAATTGCAGCATCACTTACTGCACCAGAGCTAGTGGTAATTAAAGCTTGGAATTCTCCATCAGTTGGGTTGCTTCCTAATGCAGCAGTCTCAAGACTGGCTTGACCAATAGTATTCCAGTCAGTAAAGTCGCCCGTCTCAAAACTCAGGTTGAGTGATGGTATAAGCTGAATCTGGCGATTGCCAAAGTTAATGTTGGTAGCAATATCGTTAGGGCTGAGGTTCAGTTGGTGGGTGCCTTTACCGACGCTGTTGACTTTGACATCGTCTACATACCAACCTTCATAGTTGTTTCCTACACTATCACCGGTATCAAAGTCGAATTGAACTCGGATGGTGCTGCCGACATAGGAAGTTAAGTCAAGGGTGGCCTTAGCCCAATCTGTGGTAGGGTCTGTCAATTGAGTGGCGTTCGAGGCGATCGCGCTAAAGGAACCACCATTCTTAGAAATCAGTACCCGGGCATTATCCCAGCTTGGTGCCGCATCCTCAGTTTTTAAGAAGTAATTGAATGACAGCTCAGCATTGCTGACGCTGGTCAAGTCGATTTCTGGCGAGGTAATCCTACCTGCGGTGTCACCAACATTATAATTGCCGCCACCATTGGGATCTTCCCCTTTACCGAAGTACATGCTGTCGTCAGCAGAGTGACCGGGCTGATTGCCGCGCCCTTGGGAGAGGTGCCACAGTCCTCCTACAGTTGCACCCGTATTATCAATTACAAATCCGTCTAAGCTCGGATTATCACTGTCGTCACTAAAGTCAGCATTGAAAATTTCTGTGATGACGCCGACAACTGGATAGATCTGCTCCCATTCCGGCTGTATTACTTGAGCCACGGTGTAGGTATCGGGTGAGAGCTTGGTGAAGGAATATGTTCCGTTGGTGTCGGTGATAGTAGAGAGTTCGCCTTGGTCTAGCTGATTATTCTGGTTCTGATCCAGGTAGAGCGTCCAACCTGCTAGAGCAGCTTCCCCAGCATCTTTGATACCATTCTTATTGAGGTCATTCCAAGTACTACCGTGGATTTCAGCAGGGTTGGTCAGGATGTTCCCAAAGTTAACACCGGAAATGGTCTGGTTTTCTGCAACCTCCAGAGTATAGTTGTCCGACTCAGTTGGATAGGTCTGCGTCCATCCGGGTTTGAGTACCTCAGCAACCCTGTAAGTGCCTGGTTGCAAGAATTTGAAAGCGTAGTGACCATTAACATCAGTTACAGTGGAGATTTCGCCCTGGTCTAGCTGATTATTCTGGTTCTGGTCTAAGTACAGCGTCCAACCTACTAAACCTGGCTCATTTCCACCCCACACCCCATCATTGTCTAAGTCATGCCACTTGCTGCCTTGGATCTCTCCTGCGTTCACGGCTATCAGGGCGTTGTAAGCATTTAATCGCCCCCCTGTAAGAGTTTTTCCCTTTAAGGCAGCAATGGGATCGACTGTTGCCAGAATTAGCTCCTTGACTTCTGATGCGCTCAACTCTGACTTCTGTGCCCAAATCAAACTGGCAACTCCCGTTACATGGGGTGTCGCCATAGAAGTGCCGCTATAACTGGCGTATCCACCTCCAGGCACAGTGCTGTAGATACTGACCCCTGGAGCAGCTAGATCTACAGATGTGGCTCCGTAACTGGAAAATCCAGCCAACTGGTCGTAACGATCTGTGGCAGCTACACTGATGATGTTATCCAGGTTATAACTGGCGGGATAACTGGGATTTAGATCGTTGTTATTACTACTGTTCCCGGCTGCGGCGATGAATAACTGTCCGGCTGTACCTGCGGCAGCGATCGCATCGTACAGTGCCTGGGAATAACCACCACCACTCCAGCTGTTGTTGGTGATTTTGGCTCCCATCATCGTGGCGTATTCTATGGCTTTAATAGCATTGAAGAGAGTACCGGAACCATTGGCACCTAAGAACTTGAGTGCCATAATTTTGGATGACCAACTCACCCCACTGACGCCGATACCATTATTTCCTTCAGCCGCGATCGTGCCCGAGACATGGGTGCCGTGCCCATTATCGTCCATGGGATTCCCGTCGTTGTTCACAAAGTCATAGCCGTGAATATCATCGACGTATCCATTGCCATCGTCATCGACTCCAGGTGAACCGTTTAATTCTACCTGGTTCGTCCACATGTTGTTAACGAGATCTGGATGGGTGTAATCCACTCCTGTATCGATCACCCCAACCACTACGTTATTTCCGGTTTGAATATCCCAAGCTTCGGGAGCGTCAATATCGGCATCAGGAGTGCCCCCCGCTTGTCCGATATTATTTAACCCCCAGAGTTCGTTGACATTAGGATCATTGGGAATAGTGGCGTTGAGAAAGATATTATAGTTGGGTTGGATGTATTCAATCAGCGGATTTGTTCCATAGGTTGCTATGGCTTCTTCTACGCTGAGTCCATTGAGTTGCCAAAGCTGAGCGTCTGATATAGTAGTAGATTGTAGGACTGAAGCTCCAAGATTAGATTGAAGAGATTGAATCTCACTTAAGTGAATTCCCGATTTGAATTTAACAATTACTTCACCTTGGATATAATTTTTTTCTACTCCTAAACCGCTGAGATCGCTCTGAGTCTTGCTAAGTTCGTTCGGTAAATTATGACCTGACATAGGTATCATCCTTGAAATATATGTTTTGTGGCGTAGCTGATTTTTGCCCATCGTTCAGAACTGGGCGTAGATGGCTCAACCCTTAAATCATCAAAAATTTAGTCATCAAAAATTTTCCAGCCGTTTGTTTACGACCATTCCTTTCAGTTGACTATCGCAATCTGAGCTGGGATATATCTAAGAAGGGTTGACATATGCACTCTGAGCTACTCTTGGTAGCATCATCCTAGGTAAATAAGCATGAGTTTTCCTCTGAAACTCTCGTTATCTAAAGTTTCAAGACTTACTGAAAAAAGCCACATTGAGGAGGAAAGTCACTACAGTTGAATTGCTGCAACTAGCGAACCTTCACTGAATACTCAGTATGGGGCGGTCTTTTATACGCAAAAGGCCGATTGATTTTTACAAAGATTTACAATTAGTAGCTGACCCGTTGCCATTAGCTCCCTCCATCTATCTTGCTGGCTGGCTTAGGACTTACACAAAGCTTCTATCTGTAGGGTGCGTTACGCGGGAGCTAACGCACCATTAACTCTATAAGATGGTGTAGCTGCGTAAGTCCTGTTGCTTCTAGGATGCAGGATTTGTCTTGGATTTACGGCTCATCTTCAGGCTCAGTCACAGTCTCAGTTGCAAGCTCATTAATAATTCTGCACTGAGCTAAAATTTACCCGACTCTGTACTGTCACACTCTGAGGTGGTGACGAAATCAGCTAAAAGGTAGATTCTATAAGCTTCATATCCTTCATACCCCATTGATAGAAGATACACTAGGTCAAGCGCAGCCTCAATCGCTCTTGCTGTCATAATGTAGAAGGCTTCGCATTTGTTCGCTGGGCATAAGCTGGTCTCCAAACTGTTTTAAACAATGAGGCTTTAACTTAAAAAATGTAAGTAAAAGCTTACAGTTCTGTTAAGTCTTTAACAAGATTTGCTACTCGCCTAATTCTCATCTATTTCTATCATTAGAAAAAGCTAATGTCTATAGATAAATTCAGGTGTAAATTCAGTATTTTCCAGCTAAATCACCTGAACTTGACAGACTGATTTAAGTTAGATCAGAAAAAATCAGTAATTTTCAGTATTTTTCTCCACTAAAAAATGTTAATTTTCTAGACCGCATCTGGTATCCTCAAGGGTTACACGGGCAGTAACTACCAAAAACCGAACGGATAGCACCGCATTTCGCTAACGTCACGCCAAGCCATCGAAGTAGAAGTACTTAGTAGACGACCAAGACCGCTGCTTATTGGTCTGTAGAATTGCTGCCGCCTAAAACCGATGGTTGTAATCTTTGAGATAAACAAGTAATTTGGTATTATTGACTTTCATCGAGAATAGAATGAAAAGCAAAGTTGAATAGCTTATGGAATATAATGAAGCACTGGCTCTTGTAAATAAAGCATTTCTTGAGAATCACAACAGGTCTCTCAATGACCTAGAAACCTTTGTATTTCAAGGAGCTTGGCAAGGTCAAACTTATGAACAGATTGCCATGGAAAGAGGGTATGCTGCTGGAACTATAGCTAGAGATGTTGGGTTTAAGTTCTGGAAGCTACTTAGAGAGGCATTAGGAGAAAAAGCTAGTCATACAAATTTTCGGACAGCACTGGAGCGATACAGAAATAGAGTGGGTGAGCTAGAAGCAGAACCTCCAGAGTCTCCAGAGTCTAAACCGGGTAACGATAGTATGATTCATAACGAACAATTTGAGGGTTTTACTAAAATTATTGATTTAATAAAATCCCAAAGAAACAAAGAAATTGATGTCATAGCTATAAGTGCTAATAATTACGATTTATTTATAAAAGTAGACAAAATTTCTCCCGAACATGAATCTGTGATTAGAGATGAACCTTTTACCTGTGCAGGGGGTTCGGGTGCAAATACAATTTGTGGTTTATCAAAACTAGGCAAGAAGACAGCTATAGTAGGTTGTGTCAAAAATGACCCTGAAGGGATAAAAATATTTGAGTCTTTCAAGGATTTTTCGGTAGACACGCAATTCCTTCACTTACTTAGCGAAGGAATTAAAAATGACCCAGCTTATACGGGCTATAAAACAGGTCGAACTACAGTATTAGTTGAAAGATTTTCTGGGAGAAGGCAAATTTTAGTAAATCCAGGGATCAACAACTGTTTATCAAAAATACTCAAAGCCAATAATGAAGAACTCCTAAAAGCAGCTGTCGAGAAAATAAAAAAATCAAAAATTCTTCACTTATCATCTTTTGCCGGACGGAATGAGATGGATTTACAGTTAGATATTCTCAATTTTATCAAAACTGATGATATAGTAGTATCCTTGACGCCAGGAGCTATTTATGTGGCAGAAGGTCTCGATCAATTGAATAGAATTTTAGCCTGTACAAATATAATGTTTTTGTACACGCAACAACTGGATCAACTCTTAGAGCGTTCTAATGAAATCAAAGGATTTGAGAGACATTTCTCTCTCAAGAAGAAGGTCGATATCTTTTTTGAGTGGAAAATGAGAAAACAGATGACTCATCCGATGGTTCTCGTTATTAAAGATTATTCAAAAGACAAGTCGAACAATATATATAAAAATCAAATAAATATCGCTAGTAATTTTGATAATTATGTCAGTTTTTTAAGACACCCTATTAAAAAATTTAACCGACAAGATAAAACTCTTATTTCGGAAGATACTACTGGAACTGGTGATGCGCTTGCAGCCGGCTTCTTATATGGAATATTAGAAGGAGAAGAGATTGAGACCTGTGCTGACTTTGGGTTTATTACATCCAGAGAGGTATCGCAACAACTTGGAGCCAGATCGAATCTTCCCGATCAAGATTTATTAAGAGCAATAGTTAATGAAGCGCAACCTAATTTTTCAAGTTAAAATACTTGCGATCTCCAGTAGGTTTTCAAATTTTACTAGCTGATGTATTCAATAAACCGAACTACTGAATCACCTGACGCATGTAATTACTCCATAACTGAGCTGCTTGCGCACTACTGCCTCGCGTGGGAGAATTATCATCATTCCCCAACCATATCCCTGTCACCAGATTACGGCTAGGAATGAAACCGATAAACCAGAGGTCAACATTCCGGTCAGTTGTGCCAGTTTTCCCTGCTTCTTCCCCCAGTCCTAGGGAGGCAGAGCTACCCGTGCCCCCTTGCACCACTCTCCGGAGCATGGTAGTCATAGTATCAGCTACTCCTGGCGAAACCGCCTGGAAACCCCGTTCGCCATTCTCGTCAAAGCTGTAAATCACCCGACAGGTTTGCAGATTGTTTGGCTCAGTGCAATCCCCACTGTCGAGAATGCGTTTGATACCATGGGGACGGTTCCACACTCCGCGATTGGCGATCGCTGCATAGGAGCCAGTAATTTCCAGGACATTGACTTCGCTTTGCCCGATCGCTAATCGCGGCACCGGATTTAGCTTAGACCTGATACCGAGACGCCGCGCCACTTCTACCACATTATTTAAACCAGCATCTTGCGCCACCCTAATCGCTACAGCATTCTCTGATAAAGCTAGGGCGGTGTACATATCAATACTGCCACCAGAACGCTCGCAAGGCCGTATCCCGGCTACGGGAGGGGCGCAGGAGTAGGTTTTACCCGGTGAGATCCCTTGCACCAGTGCAGCAGTGTAGTCAAAGAGCTTGAAGGTTGAACCCGGTTGCCGCAAGGCTTGGGTAGCGCGATTAAACTGGCTTTGTTGGTAGTCTACCCCACCCACCAAGGCACGAATGGCTCCAGTTCGGGTGTCCAGGGTGACGAGGGCTCCCTGAGAGAAGCGAAAGCTAGATCCATTAGTACTGACAAAGTTACGCAGTGCTGTTTCTGCCTTGGCTTGAGTGTCTAGATCTAGAGAGGTTTCCACAATAAAGTTACCCTCTTGAGCCAAGTCTTCTCCTAATAAGTCCCGCAATTCGCTGAAGACGTAGCTGTAGAAATAGGGCGCTTTGGTACTAGAGAGGAACTCGCGAGCTTTAGGACTAACCTCAATACGCGATCGCCTTGCCCGTGCTGCTTCCTCATCCTTAATCATGCCCATGGCTCTCATCCGAGTAATTACCCGATTGCGCAGTTGCAGAGCGGTATCGTAATCTTGAATGGGATTATAGCTGTTGGGCGCAGGTAAAATTGCGACCAAGGTTGCCGCTTCGGAAAGGGTCAAGTCCTTAGCGGGTTTGTCGAAATAAAATTGGGAGGCATCCTCAAACCCATACGCCTCAATGCCCAAGTAGATCTTATTTAAATAGGTTTTTAAAATCTCATCCTTACTGTAAAAAGTCTCTAACTTCAGGGCGACTACTGCCTCCCGGAGTTTCCTGCCAGCCGTATTTTCTCTCCCTACATACTCAGGAAATAGGCTCCGCGCCACCTGTTGAGTAAGAGTACTGGCTCCTTCCTTAATTCCGCCCCCTTTAATATTCCGCACCAGCGCCCTGGCAATGCCATAGGGATCGACCCCAAAGTGCCAGTAATACCGACTGTCTTCTGAAGCAATTACCGCTTTGGGTAAGTAGGGAGAAAATTCCGATAACGCCCTTAACTCTCGGTGAGCTGTTGTACGAGGTTGCCGCAGCGGCACCTGCTCTTCTGAATAGATCACAGATGGCCCATGCACTCCTGTGGGTAATGGCGGCAGCGGTACTTTTAACGATTCGATAAATACCACCAAGACCATTAAGCCGACCAAACTCCCCACCCCGTAAAGGCTATATCGAATTGCCAATATATACCAGGGCGGGGGATCGACGTACTGTAGCCGCACCGATGCTGCTAATTCTGGCGGTCCAATAGTCAGAACATCACCGTGGCGTAATACCAGCGAAGAGAGTCGGCGTTTGCCTCGGTAGATGCCATTGGTCGAGTTTTCGTCTTTAATCAGAAACGTTCGTTGAGAGCGACCATAGCGCTCTAAGGACAGATGAATCTGACTTACTACTGGGTTGCGCACGACAATATCGCAGGACTTAGAACTGCGCCCCAGTAAATAACGGTCTCCTAGTAAAGGATAAACATCCGCTTTCGGGGCATCGGCGTCTTGCACCCATAATTCCGGAACCTTAGCATTGGGCTTGAGAGCCAGTGCCTTAAAGTTTACTTTAGCTTGAATTGTTTGAACGGCCTGAGTTAGCTGACCAATCAGCGTTTTCGGCTGTTGTGGGGGCTGGGGAGAACTCATGGGGGAGAAATGAGCTGTTTGCTTTGGCGCTCTGCAATTATTGTACTCGCTACCTTAAACAAGGCGTGGTTTCTTCCCAATGCACCTCAACTGTTCCGCGATCCGGCAAGTTTCCTAAAAAACGCCACAGACGTTCTACTACCAAGTTGCTTGACTTCCTATTCCTCTAGTTATAGCTCCAGAGGGAGCGTCACCATGTCTCTCTAAACTTATAAAATAATGCGATCGCAACTTAGTAAGAGTCGTCTTTTAGTTCACAGGATGATAATTGTTAAACTCCTTGGAAAAGGTCCAGGCAATACCATCCGGATCGTGGGAACGAGTCCACTCGGCGAACTCAGCGGCAGGCAGTTGGTTTTTCTTCCTTCTAAAGGTCGTTCTCGGCACCCCCAACCGTTCGCTCATAGCCGTCTGGGAGAGGAAGGACAACTGGGAGTTAAGTAGAGATGATTGACGATGGGAATGGTTTGATGATGTTGATGCTTTTAACTGGTTTTCTTTTTCGGGTAAAAGTTTAACAGACCATAAGTTTTTTCCTTGTTCGCTTTTTTGAGCGTAGTCGATGCTATACCTGACACCATCCACTGTCGCTTGTAGAGGTAAGAACCCTCGCCGTTTGCTCCGGTTGAGATGAGCGCTAGTGAACCCCGAAAACTCAGCCACTGCCTGGGTAGTCATGAGCTTGACTTCTGGTTGAGACTTTTGAGCAGATGTTTGTGTCTCACGATCCATCCTTATTTTCTGGCGAGATTGTTGAGCATTACCGCGCTCTTTTCTCGTTTGATTGGTTGGATAGGGGTGAGTTGGCTTAGTTTGGCGATCGCGATCCAACTCTGCCAGGTATGGGGGTTTTGCCATCAGTGTCAGGCGTTCCTCTATTGAGGAGAGAATCTCTAACAGTTCTGGCCAGTTTGCTGCTAAAACTGGATAGACAGAGGCAGCTGTACTGTTGCCGTAGAAGCCGTTTTGGGGTTGGGTTAATAAGGTAGTTGCCCTCATCGACGCCGTAGATTTCGGCGGGGTATTACAGGCTGTTGCTAGCTGTTCTAGCTGCTGATTCATTGCCCATAACTGTTGAGTCAATCGAAATAACTGCTCGGTATGGTCGGCTAATTTTTTTTCAAGTTCTGCTACCCTGATGTTATTTACTTGTGCAGTACCGTTCGCAGAGGGTTCCGGTTGCAAGTAATCTTCTAAGGCTGTGGTTAACGCTTGAGAGAGTGACCTCAGACCGCGATTTTTCTGGAAGTCAATTAAGCGATCGTAAACAGCGGCTGGTACAGAGCCACTAATTTTAGGATTTTCCTTCGGCATAGCTTTAATCTTGTGTGATACAGCTATATTACATTTACGCCTGTACTGAGCCGAGTCGCCATGCTAATTCCAATAAGTTTGATGAAGTAAATGAAACCTGCAACATGGGCAGTGGGGAGCGAGTAGTGGGCAGTAAAGAAGAGTTTTTTTAGCTTGTTGGTGTAATCGCTTCGTGATAGCTAAGTTGAGATACCAGCAATTGAACGAGGGATACTTTTATTAATTTAGTTTAAATAATGCTACAAATACGTCTATAAAATTAGGGGTTAGTTATTGGCCAAAACACCAGTTAACTTAGCGTCTTACTCTTGAGGTGTAATACCCGTATGACAGTCTATCGGGAAAATCGGGTGTAGGGGTGTGGGGTGTGAGGGTGTGGGGTGTAGGGGGGAGGGTATGGGGCATAGAGAAACATTTTACTAGTACAAGCCTCTTCCAACACCCTTACACCCCACACCCTCACACCCTCACC
>DNXU01000280.1:0-11854 GCA_003505715.1 Cyanobacteria bacterium UBA8803
AGATGGGTGGCATCTGTGGGGAGTCATTGCTTACGAAGGAAAGGAGTATGAAATCGCTATTGAACGGATTAATCGAGCCATTGAGCTGAATTCAATCGTTCCAAGCTTTCACACCCATTTAGGCAATGTTTTTCAGAAGCAAGGGAAGTTAGAAGAGGCGATCCAAGCTCACCAGAAAGCCCTAGAAATCAATCCTAACTATGCAGATGCCTACTACAACCTGGGACATACCCTAGAAAAGCAAGGGAAGTTGAACGAGGCTATTAAAGCCTACCAGCGTACCGTGGAGTTGAAGCCTGACTTTGCTGATGCACACAATAATCTTGGTAATGCTTTAAAAGAGCAAGGGAAACTGGCTGAGGCGATCGCATCCTACCAACGTGCCCTCCAGATCGATCCCAACTGCGAGGTTACTCAGAGCAATCTGGTGTCCAGTCTCCATTATAGCAGCGAGTATCAACCCTCAGAAATCTATGCCGAACATCGAAAGTGGGACAAACTCTATGCAGCCCCGTTCACAACAGCAATCCAAACTTATAATAAAAATGCTCCAGAGGAGACTTTACCCGAATACAACCCTGACCGTCGGCTTCGTATTGGTTACGTCTCCGGTGACTTCAAAACCCATTCGGTTACCTACTTCTTTGAACCCCTGCTAGTTGCTCGCGATCGCCGTAATTTTGAAATCATTTGCTACGCCAACAATAAAAAAGCAGATGCAACAACACAAAGGCTGCGCCAACTTGCCGATGGTTGGCGCGAGATCGCTGCTTTAAAGGACGAACAGGTAGCCGAGTTAGTTCACCAAGATAGGATTGACATCCTAATCGACCTTTCTGGCCATACGGCCAACAATCGACTTCTCGTATTTGCCCGCAAACCTGCTCCTATACAGGCCAGCTACATCGGCTATCCTGATACCACTGGCCTCAGCACAATCGATTATCGCTTTACCGATGTCTGGGCCGATCCCGAAGGACAAACTGAACACCTGCATACAGAAGAACTAGTTCGCTTACCCCACGGCTTCCTCTGTTACCAGCCTCCTGTAGATGCTCCCCAAGTCAGCTCACCGCCAGTCCTAGAAACAGGACAAATTACTTTCGGTTCCTTCAACAACCTGGCCAAAATCAGTCCCAAACTAATCGATTACTGGGCAGAAATCCTCAGAGTTGTTCCCAATAGCCGCCTATTGCTTAAATCTAAATCGTTGGTTGACCCCAGCACCCAAGAGTATGTACAAGGACTGTTCCAACAGCAGGGTATCGACTCAAATCGCCTAGAATTAGTTGGTCGGTTGCCCGACAAGAGCCAACATTTAGCTTTTTATAACCAGGTGGATATTGCCCTAGATACCTTTCCCTACCACGGCACGACTACCACCTGTGAGGCGATGTGGATGGGGGTGCCCGTGATTACTCTAGCGGGGCAAACCCATGTTTCCCGGGTGGGGGTAAGTCTGCTGTCCTCAGTGAGTCTAGAAGAGCTAATCGCCCAATCCCCTGAAGAGTATATTCAAAAAGCTGTCGCTCTTGCCAAGAATCGGGCACAACTGCAAGAGTTGCGGGCTACTCTGCGCGATCGGATGCAAGCAGCACCGTTGACCAATGCCAAACTGATTACCCAATCGCTAGAGGATGCCTACCGGACAATGTGGCAGCGCTGGTGCAGCCAGGGAAAATCTGCTGAAGCAGCATTAGTAAAAATATTATCTACAAATCCTGACCAGCTCGATACAGAACTAGATTTAGGGATTGAATATTGCCAATCAGCAAAATTTCAAGAAGCAGAAGCTTGCTTTCAGAAAGTGCTAAAAATGAAACCTGACAATGCCGAAGCTTGGCACCTACTGGGAGTAATAGCCGCCCACCAACATAACTATCAAATCGCTATCGAACGGATTGAAAAAGCGATAAAGCTGAAGCCAAATGAGGCTATTTTCTATACCAACTTTGGTAACGTATACCTTGCTCAGGAAGATTTTCAGCAAGCAATTGCCTGTTATCAAAAAGCCCTTCAAATCCAACCTAATAACGCCGACGCTTATAAAAACTTGGGCGTTGCCCATCAAAAACAAGGCAATTTTACTCAAGCTCTACAATACTACCAGAAAGTCCTGCAAATTCAACCCGGTAATGCAGAGGCTTATATCAATCTGGGAAATGTCTACCATCGACAAGGACGACAGACTGAAGCCATCAACTACTACCAAAAAGCGATTCAACTTCAACCCAATAATGCGATCGCTCAGAGTAATCTTGCGACTACCTTGCACTACAGCAACGACTATGAGCCATCAGCGATCTATTCTGCCCACCGGAAATGGGCGAATAGCTATGCCCAACCCTTGGCAGCCAGCATCCCAAGCCACAGCAATGACCCTAACCCAGAGCGTTGCTTACGCATTGGCTACGTTTCTGGCGACTTTTATCTCCACTCAGTCGCTTTCTTCTTCGAGCCATTACTGGCCGCCCACAACCACCAGGATTTCCAGATTATCTGCTACGCTAACAATAAAAAAACTGACGCTACCACGCAACGGTTGCAGTCCCTCGCTGATGGCTGGCATGAAATTCATTCCTTAAACGATGAGCAGGTAGCAGAATTGATACGCCGGGATGGGATTGATATTCTGGTCGATTTGTCAGGTTACACCAAGGGGAATCGCAAATTAGTCTTTGCCCGTAAACCAGCACCAGTGCAGGTCACCTATCTTGGCTATCCCAACACCACTGGCCTCGACACGATAGATTATCGGTTGACTGATGCCTGGACCGATCCAGAAGGACAAACGGAACATCTGCATACGGAACAACTAGTGCGCTTACCCCATGGGTTCCTGTGTTATCAGCCTCCCATAGAATGTCCAGAAGTCGGCTCCCTGCCTGTTTTGACTAACCAGCAGGTTACTTTTGGGTCGTTTAATAATTTATCCAAGGTCACCCCAGAGCTAATTGGTTATTGGGCAAGGATTCTCACAGCGATACCCAGCAGCCGCCTGATCATTAAATCCAAACCACTGTTTGACGCAGGCACCCGCGACTACGTTTATGAGCAGTTCAAACAGCACAGTATTGAAGCACAACGTATCGAATTACTCGGTTGGCTTCCTGATACAAGCCAACACCTCACCCTTTACAATCAGGTAGATATTGCCCTGGATACCTTTCCCTACAATGGTACGACCACTACCTGTGAAGCCCTGTGGATGGGTGTACCGATCGTTACTTTAGCAGGTCAAACCCATGTCTCGCGAGTAGGAGTCAGCCTGCTGTGGTCAGTCGGTTTGGCAGAACTAATTGCTGAATCATCTGAAGAGTATATTCAAAAAGCAGTTGATCTGGCTCATAATCTAGAACGCTTGCAAGAATTACGAGCGACTCTGCGCGATCGCATGGCAGCAGCACCCTTGACTAATGCCCAACTGATTACCCGATCGCTCGAAAATGCCTACCGAACAATGTGGCGGCATTGGTGCAGTAAGGAAGAATCTCAAAGGACTCAACCCCAACCTGACTATGCACAAGCTCATTTCCAATTAGGAAATGTCTTGAAAATACAAGGGAAACTAGCTGAGGCAATTGAGTCCTACCAACAAGCTCTAAACCTCAAGCCTGACTATGCTGAGGCTCTCAATAATCTAGGAAACGCTTTTTATGAGCAAGGGAAACTAGCTGAGGCGATCGCTTCCTATCGACGTGCCCTACAACTTAATTCTAATCATGTTGAAATTTATAACAACCTAGGAAATGCGTTGCAAGAAGAAGGAAAGCTACAGGAAGCAGTTGTTTCCTTCCAGCAGGCATTACAACTAAAACCTGACTACACTGATGCACACTATAACCTGGCAAATACTTTGAAAAACCAGGGCAAGTTACAGGAATCGATCGCGTGCTATCAACGTGCTATCCAGCTTAATCCCAACTTGGAGAAAACACACAATAATCTAGGGAATGCTTGGCAAGACCAAGGCAAGTCACACGAAGCGATCGCATCCTACCAACAGGCCCTCCAGCTTAATCCCAACTATAAGGTGGCACAAGACAATCTGGTGTTCAGCCTCCATTACAGCAGTGAGTATCAGCCATCAGAAATATATGCCGAACATCGAAAATGGGCTGAATGCATAGCATTAATAACAGAACCGATTCAGCCCCACAGCAACGAGCGCAATCGAGAACGGCGGCTGCGCATTGGCTATGTTTCGGGTGACTTCAAAACCCATTCGGTTTCCTATTTCTTTGAACCCTTGCTTGCTGCCCACAACCACAGCGAGTTTGATCTGATCTGCTACGCCAACAACAAACAAACCGATGCCACAACCGCACGGTTACGTCAACTCGCCGATGGATGGCGCGAGATTTATGCCCTCAATGACGAGCAGGTTGCCCAACTAATTCGACAGGACAAAATTGACATATTAGTAGATCTTTCCGGTCATACCAAGGGCAACCGGATGCTAGTGTTTGCCCGCAAACCAGCACCTATCCAAGCCACCTATCTTGGCTATCCCAACACTACCGGACTCGACCAAATCGATTATCGCCTAGTCGATGTCTGGAGCGATCCCCAAGGGCAGACCGAACACCTGCATACAGAACAACTCGTTCGCTTGCCTCAGGGCTTCTTATGCTATCAGCCTCCGGTCAATTCTCCACAAGTTAGTCCACCACCGTTTTCTCGACGAGGACAAATTACCTTTGGCTGTTTCAACCACTTAGCTAAGGTCAACCCGCAACTGGTCAGTTATTGGACACAAATTCTCCAAGCCGTTCCTAACAGTCGCTTTTTACTTAAATCAGAACCGCTGGTTGACTCTGGCACTCGTAACTACTTACAGGACTTATTCCAACAGCAGGGCATTGATGCCGAACGTCTGGAACTAATGGGTTGGATTCCCGCTCAGAGCGAACACTTGAGCCTGTATAGCCAGGTGGATATTGCGTTGGATACTTTCCCTTACCATGGCACAACCACTACCTGTGAAGCTCTGTGGATGGGCGTACCCGTGATTACCCTGGCAGGGCAAACTCACGTCTCACGGGTGGGAGTAAGTCTACTGCACGCTGTTGGTTTGGAGGAAATGATTGCTCAATCTCCTGAAGCATATATCCAAAAAGCTGTTGAGCTGGCCAACGATCAAGAGCGACTGCAAGCATTACGGGTTACTCTCCGCGATCGCATGGCAGCAGCACCCTTGACCAATGCCCAACTAATTACCCAATCTCTGGAGGAGGCATACCGAACAATGTGGCGGCAATTTTGTGACCAATCTCCACTTGAACCAGACCAACGCCTAGTTGAGATCGAGGGAAATATCCAAATCTGCGTTAAAAACGATCTCAATAGTTTGACAACCTATATCTTGTTAGAGCAGGGGGATTGGTTCGAGCCAGAGATGGCTTTTGTGCGCCGATTAATTACCCCCGGTATGCAGATTTTAGATATTGGAGCCAATCATGGTGTCTATACCCTGACCATGGCTAAGTTACTGCAAGGACAGGGGCAAGTCACTGCCTATGAGCCAGATCGTTCAGTGGTTCAGCGCCTGCACAAAAGTTTAGAGGTGAATGCCTTAACAACCGTAGAAGTTGTCAACGCGGGTCTTTCAGACTATGAAGGTGAAGCTACCCTGTTTCTTTCAACCAATAGCGAACTCAATTCACTACAGCACAATGATACTCACCAAAGGCAGGAAACCATTCAGCTACTAAGCCTGGATCGAGAATTAGCAAGGCGAGGTTGGCAGGATATCAGTTTTATCAAGTTAGATGCAGAGGGCGAAGAACCTAAGATTTTGGCAGGCGGTCAACGATTCTTCTCTGAGCAATCCCCCTTAATCATGTTTGAACTCAAGCATGGTAAAAAGATTAACCTGCCCCTCATTCAGCTATTTCAGCAACTCGGCTATGCTATCTACCGCTTTGTTCCTGGGTTAGGTTGCCTGGTTCCCTTTGATGTCAATCAACCTGTCGATGGTTACCAACTCAATCTGTTTGCTTGTAAAGCCGATCGAGCAAAGCAGCTAGTTGAATGCGACTTACTGGTAGCGAAGGTTTCAGAAAAACCAGCACTACCTACACCCTCCTCTTGGTTAGATGGGATCTCAGCTTTAGGTTACACAGCACCTTTCCTGAACCAATGGCGAGCGCTGGCAACTACTGCTGAAGAAAATACTCAAACTTACTTAGAAGGTCTCAGTTATTTTCTGCTGATTAAATCAAAACAAGTGTCCTGTGGGGAAAGGTTAGCATCCCTGCAATATTCCTTTGAATGCCTTCAGCAAGCAGTTCGTACAAAACCTTCTTTGACAAGACTTTGTAGCCTAGCACGAGTAGCCGCAGAGTTGGGAAAGCGACAAGTTAGTGTTGAGGTATTGGAAAAATTATACAATGCTCTACAGGCAAGCCAAACCATCTTGATTGACGAACCATTTTTGCCCGTCAACCCACAATATGACTATCAATCATTAAACGATAACTGGCACGATTGGCTATTCGGCAGTATTTTGGAAACCTATGAGAATAGCCGTGCTTTCTCATCCTACTTTTCTCCCCAGATATCTGTCACTCTACTCAATCAGGTTATCCAGAAACCTTGCCACAGCGATCGAGCAGAGCGCCGACTACAACTTGCTAAGAAACGGCTCGAAGCAAAACAAGATGCTAAGTTACCTAACGCTACCAAAAAGGCGACAGAGAACATGGGCAGCGGTTCCGAGTTTGTTTATATTAATGACATTTTTGTCCCCCCCGTGATCTCTATTGTAGACATCGGTGCCATGGAACTCTCCGGTAGCGAAGATCGGTTTGTTCGTCTATCACAACAGGGTTTGGCAACGATCGTCGGGTTTGAACCGCTGCCTGAGGAATGCGCTAAGCTCAACGCCAAGGCAGAAGGTTCGCGACGCTATTTACCCTATGCGATCGCAGATGGCAGTAAAAGAACGCTGTATGTCAAGAATACTGGGATGACTTCATCACTACTGCCACCTAACCAGGATTTGATATCACTGTTCGTGAACCTTGCAGAACTAATGCAGGTGGTTCGTACCGAGGAGATCGTCACGAAGCGACTTGATGACATTCCCGAAATTGTCGAGGCGGGGTGCGATCTACTGAAGGTGGATGTCCAGGGTTTGGAATTCGAGATCTTTTGTAATGCCACTACCGTCCTGTCAAACTGCCTGGTAGTGCAAACTGAGGTTGAGTTTGTTCCCCTCTACGTCAATCAGCCGCTATTTGCAGAGGTCGATCAGGTACTGCGCCAGAACGGATTTGTCTTCCATAAATTCCTGGGACTCTCAGGCCGACCGTTCAAACCAATCGTGCAGAACGGCAATCCTAATGCCAGGATTAGTCAGGTGCTTTGGAGCGATGCAGTGTACGTGCGCGATTTCACGCAACTCCATCATCTTACACCGGAGAAGCTGCTCAAACTCGCGGCTATTCTCCATGAGTTATATGGCTCAGTTGACCTCTGCCACCATCTCCTGACCGTTTATGATGAAAAAACTGGAGCAACCTTGACCAGCAGGTATCTGGAAAGGTTAGTTCAGAAAATAGAAAATCAAACTGAGAAAAATCAGACAAATCCTGCTCCAATTGCAAACCAACTTGACTTAGGCATCAAGCATCACCAATCTGGGCAATTATCAGAAGCAGAAACCTGTTTCCAACAAGTGCTAAAGTGGCAACCCGATAATTCCGATGCTTGGCATCTACTGGGAGTTATTGCTGCTCAACAGCAGCAGTATTCAAAAGCGATTGAGCGTATTGAACGAGCGATCGCACTGAAACCAACTGAAGCGACTTTCTACGACAACCTTGGCAATGTCTATATCGAGCAAGAACAATTTCATCTAGCCTGTGAATCTTACAAAACCGTCCTCCAGTTTCAGCCCAATAATACCAACACCCGTAAAAAACTAACCATTGCCTGCGAAGAGCTACTGGATTTAGGCATAGAACATCACCAAGCCAGGAGATTAGCAGAGGCAGAAACTTGTTATCAACAGGTGCTTCAGTACCAACCCAATCGTGCTGATGCTTGGCATCTGTGGGGAGCGATTGCTTACGACAGAAAGGAGTACGAAACTGCCATTGAAAGGATTAATCGAGCCATTGAGCTGAATTCAACCGCTCCAAGCTTCTACACTCATTTAGGAAATATTTTCCAGGAGCAAGGAAAGTTAGAAGAGGCGATCCAAGCTCACCAGAAAGCGCTACTAATTAATCCCAACTTAACTGAGGTACATAATAATATTGGGAATGCCTTAGTAGACCAAGGGAAACTGGCTGAGGCGATCGCATCCTATCAGCGTGCCATAGAAATCAACCCCGACTTCGCTGAGGCACACGGTAACCTAGGGAATGCTTTAATTAATCAGGGCAAAGTGGCTGAGGCGATCGCATCCTATCAACGTGCCTTACAACTTAAACCTGACTACGCTGACGCATACTATAACCTGGGAAATATCTTCAAAGACCAGGGTAACTTACCTGAAGCGATCGCGTCCTATCAACATGCCGTTCAGCTCAATCCTAACTTGGCGAAGGCATACAATAATTTAGGGAATGCTTGGCAAGGTCAAGGCAAGTTACAGGAAGCGATCGCGTGCTATCAACGTGTCCTCCAGCTCAATCCTAACTTGGCGAAGGCACACAATAATCTAGGGAATGCTTGGCAAGACCAAGGCAAGTCACAGGAAGCGATCGCATCCTACCAACGTGCCGTTGATCTCAATCCCAACTATGCGATGGCGCAAGACAATCTGGTGTTCACCCTTCATTACAGTAGTGAGTATCAACCATCACAAATCTATGCCGAACATCAAAAATGGGGCGATCGCATAGCATTGTTAATAAAAGAACGAATTCAGCCTCAAAATAACGATTCTCCAGAGGAGACGCAACGCGATCGCAACCCAGAACGGCGGCTGCGCATTGGTTATGTATCCGGCGACTTCAAGAGTCATTCTGTTTCCCACTTCTTCGAGCCTCTCCTGGCTGCTCATAACCAGCGTGATTTTGAAATCATTTGCTATGCCAATAATAAAAAAGCCGACGCGAAGACAGAACAACTGCGACAATTGGCTGATGGCTGGCGCGAGATCCATTCCCTAACCGACGAGCAAGCGGCTGAAGTAATATGTCAGGATCGGATCGACATCATGGTTGACCTATCAGGTCATACAGCTGGCAATCGTCTCCTGGTATTTGCCCGCAAACCAGCACCGATACAAGTCAGCTACCTTGGCTATCCCAGCACCACTGGTCTTAACACGATCGACTATCGGCTTACTGATGCCTGGGCCGATCCCCCTGGAAAGACTGAGCATCTGCATACGGAAGAACTAGTTCGCCTACCCCACGGTTTCCTATGCTATCAGCCACCTCAAGAGTGCCCATCAGTTAGTTTGTTGCCAGCTCTGGAGAAAGGACAGATTACCTTTGGTTCCTTCAATAACTTAGCTAAAGTCAACCCGCAACTGGTCAGTTATTGGGCACAAATCCTCAAAGCTGTTCCTAACAGCCGCTTGTTACTTAAATCCAAACCTCTGGTCGAGCCTGACACTTGCCACTACTTGCAAGGCTTGTTTCAACAGCAGGGTATCGGTGCCGAACGTTTGGAACTCACTGGTTGGATTTCCCCTCAGAGGGAACACTTGAGTCTGTATAACCAGATGGATATTGCATTAGATACTTTCCCCTACCACGGTACAACCACTACCTGTGAAGCTATGTGGATGGGTGTACCAGTAATTACCCTGGCGGGTCAAGCCCACGTCTCGCGAGTGGGGGTAAGCCTGCTATCCTCAGTTGGTTTGGCAGAACTAATTGCTGAATCCCCTGAAGAATATATTCAAAAAGCGATCGCTCTGGCCAATAATCTGGAGCGCCTGCAACAGTTACGAGCTACCCTGCGCGATCGCATGGCAGCAGCACCCCTCACCAATGCCAAATTAATTACCCAGTCTTTAGAAACCGTCTACCGAACTTTTTGGCAGCATTGGTGTCAAGGGAATAGAGAATAGGGATAAATTTGTATCCGGCGCAGGGACTGATATCAAGTCCGGTAGCATCCTTGAAGGTTGGTCATCGCCATTAACCGGGAACAATTTCAATTATATTATTGGATTAATTTTTGTTCTAGGACTTGGATAAAACCGATACCAACTTGAATTAGAGGCCAACCTACTAAACAGATGAATGCAGAGCGACGAGTAGTGATGTCTAATCCCTGGCGGACAGCTACAATAACGGCGAGTAAGCTCCATAGCGATAATATCAATACAATAGGTTCTCCTAGTAAGGGAATTAGGGTTAAGAAATTGAGGACTTGGGGTGCATAGGCAAAGCCAATTGGGCCAAGGAGGTCGCCGTAAGAGGGATCGATTGGTTTCAGCCACTGCCCCACTTTCCAGATGGTGAACGTCCAAAAATAATATCCTGCTACTACACTCAGCCCATCAATTACAAGGGCTAGTAATAGTACGGGCAGGCTAGCTCTATTGATTAATAAAATAACTGCACTCCCCAACATATGAGAAAGGGCAGCCAAAATTACAATAGTCAGAGCTAACTGATGAGTTTTTGGCGTATTGGGAGCATTCTCATAGAACGTAGCATTTAGAGTCAGAGCTTTCTTCAGAATCCTAAGTATTTTCCAAATCCTCTGGGGTGACTTTTTATTACTCGCACTCATTTCCTATGCTTGGGATAGATGACAAGGTCAAAACGATCTGGTTCCATACAGACTACTAGTACAAGGCTCGAATTGTCTAACGTTCCCTAATGTTTCAGATTGTTAAGCAAATAGTCCTTCGGCTGCAAAGCGAAACCTTAAAGCTGCTCATTCTAGCAGGAGTATTGCTGCTAGCTTGGGGTATTGTGGCACCTGTAGGAACCTTGGTGTGGTGGCTGAGTCAGAGTGCAGAAAGTTTGGGTTTAAAAGAAAACCGATCTAAGAACTTACCATCAAGCGATCGCTCCCCTAATACCGCGAACACTTCCAAAATTAACTGCTACATTGTCTTTTTACCAGGAGTGGGCGATTTTTCTGCCAACCAATTAACCCCTGGTGAGGAATTTTTTCTGGATCGCTTAGTAAAACTGCATCCCAACTGTGTAGCGGTTTCAGATGTGTTTCCCTACTCAGCAGCGAATAAAAGCTTAGGCGGACAGAGGTTTCTCGCTCCTGTGTGGCGTGCTGCCGAGGCAGCAGATGGCTGGCTGGAAAATGCCGATGTTCTAATCAAAATTCGTAATCTCTGGCGGTTTGCCATTTCCGCTGATGACCGCTACGGCCCCATTTACAATCAAGGAATTGCTGATGCGATCCTAGAGCGGATGAATGCCGCACACCCCATCCCCCAGTTTGGCGATCGCTCCCTCAAAATAATTCTCCTTGGCACTAGCGGTGGAGTACAAGTAGCTCTCGGTGCCGTCCCCGATCTAGATCGGTGGCTGAATGCCAAATTAATTGTAGTATCCGTCGGAGGTGACTTTGAAGGGACAACGGGTTTCAATGAAGTTGACCGCGTTTACCATCTCCAGGGTAGTCGAGACTGGATAGAAGACCTGAGCAAAATCATCTTCCCCTCCCGCTGGCCCTGGACAGTTGGCTCCCCCTTTAACCAAGCTCGTCGGGAAGGACGTTATCTAGTTCTACCTAGCGGCCCTCACACCCATGACGGCGATCAAGGCTATTTTGGGGAGGAATTGGTAGGAAAAAGCCACACCACTTATGTAGAATTAACCCTACAGCAGGTTAATCAACTACCAATTTGGTAGGCGAGTAGAGAGAAAATAGATCAAGTCCACGCTCTGTTAATATCTGTAGGGGCGGGTTT
>DNXU01000280.1:11926-15365 GCA_003505715.1 Cyanobacteria bacterium UBA8803
GGTTTTATTATGGGTGATTTGCCTGACATCATATCAGTCTCCTTGCGAGGATTTAGTTAGCGTAAAGCTGACTCGGACTTCGACTACGCTCAGTCCTCAGTTCGAGTTTCAGTCCCCTTACGGGGATTTAGTTAGCGGAAAGCTAAGTAGCGATGATTGCAGGGTAATTGAGTCTGGTTTCAGTCCCCTTACGGGGATTTAGTTAGCGGAAAGATCGGACTTTTTCATAACCAGATCTAGAACGGAATATCCGAAGTTTCAGTCCCCTTACGGGGATTTAGTTAGCGGAAAGCAGATTGCGGGCTAAACGCACGCATACCGCTGTATGAGTTTCAGTCCCCTTACGGGGATTTAGTTAGCGGAAAGATCATGGCCACTTGAATTGGCTTGTGTAGCTCCAGTGGAGTTTCAGTCCCCTTACGGGGATTTAGTTAGCGGAAAGCTACACGATGTCTAAATGAACTCGGCTTAGTTGATTTGTTTCAGTCCCCTTACGGGGATTTAGTTAGCGGAAAGTAATGCCCTGGAGCGATCGCAGAATCAACTAGCAGAGTTTCAGTCCCCTTACGGGGATTTAGTTAGCGGAAAGCATGGAGCATAGTTGGGCAGGTGAAGATATCTCGTGTTTCAGTCCCCTTACGGGGATTTGGTTAGCGGAAAGCGGCCTTGGAACAAGCTGAACGACTGCAACAAATGTTTCAGTCCCCTTACGGGGATTTGGTTAGCGGAAAGAAGTGATCGCGACCTAGGTTATCCAGGACTACTAAGGTTTCAGTCCCCTTACGGGGATTTAGTTAGCGGAAAGTCCGCCGTCTGAAACCTTGACTGAGAGAGGATTCTATAGAGGGTTTTCGCAAACCTCTTTTTTAACCTCATTTCAGCCTCACTTATTGAAACCTATTCTCATTACTTGAGCTACTGAAAACGCTCAAACTATTTAGTTGTCTAGGTTCTGGCGTTTTTCGCAAACCCTCCCGGAAATTCGCCCCCGCTTGGCTTCGCGAAAATTCTTGCTGTACTCAGTATAAGCCTACTGCCTGGTCTTGTCGAGACAACTAAAGCTAATTGTACTCTTCGCTGCGATCGCTTCCTTGGTTAAGCGGGGAAATAGGGGATGGGTGCGCCGGTGACAACTTCATCAAGCGCGAGTGCCGTCGCCGCCAGCGTTAAAGAGAATGGGAAAAAAAACTGCATAACCTTCTACATAGCCAGAGCTATATGTTTTTGAATTGAATAGAAGCGAGTTAACGCGGGCTGAACAGTTAATAGTTTTGTCTTAGCAATCAGTTTAATATGTCACACTACCCAAGAAAATCTGACATCAACAACCTTGACACGCCTTTAGGTAAGTGTTTAACCCTGTTTCAGCGCAAATTGCTCCAAAAAAGTTTACAAACAAATTTACCTGACTCATACCGCCAGCGTATCAACATTATGTTACTGGCAGATGAAGGGAAATCTCAATCCGAAATTTGTAAAACCTTGGGGTGTTGTTCAGCAACGGCACGACATTGGATACACGTAGCCCATAGTGGGATGGCGCATCAATGGCAGGACAGTCCGATTGGTCGCCCTAAGTCTGTGAATGACCGATATTTAGAGCGGTTGAAAGAATTGGTAAGCCATAGTCCTCGTGATTATGGCTATCCATTTGGGCGTTGGACTGGGCAATGGTTAAGTAAGCACCTAGCCAAAGAACTGGGAATTCAACTTAGCGATCGCAACGTCAACCTTTTGCTTAAAAAGATGGGGCTTTCCACTTATCTTTTCTTCAAGATTAAATAACTAATTAATCCATAGGTTGTTTTTGCCGACTTATTCAGCAAGCCCTAATTATTGATTTAGCATACTAAGTACTGAAGGGGAGCACTCCTTATCCCCTCCTTATCCCCTCCCCCGCATACCCCACACATAACCTACCCGTACATAGCAGGTGTATGACACGGCGCTAAAAGTAGCAGCAGGGGAGTATATTTTTTATTCCCAAATACTCCTTAAAATTACTCAATATTCTCAATTGAGTAATTTTATTTCCCGTAAACTGCTTTTATCTCATCAATCCTACTCACAATGTTGCAACAAATGCTATCAAGCAAGTCAGTTTGATATCAGACTACCGATTACCCATTACTGCCCTACCTTCATCGCCTCAAGTATTTCTGATACTGGCTTGCCGCGCTGTATCTCCCTCCACTCAGCGTGAACTGGCGAATATTCGCACAAGCAGATTACAACCCGCATATCCGTAGTGGGCGATGTGAACTCGTGAACCTCTGCTACAACCCAGTCATCGGCTCTGGCATGGGTAGCACCGTTACCAGGGTCTTCTAGGTTCTCAAACCTTTGTACTCTGTCACCCACTTGGGGAAGTTTGTCAGATGAAGTCCGATGCTCCCAAAGAATGTCTGTTAGGCTCCTTCTAGGCATCAACAGCCTTTCTTCCCAACCAGGGCTACTGGCTTGGTCTGTCCTGTATACAATCCAGTTTTTTGCTCTAGTCGCCATAACGGGTGTCCTCAAATGATGTTTGTTCTCCCTCAAAGATGCAGTCCACTTTGAGTATTGGGTCTTTTGTTGGTACAACGTCTACAAGAGTCCAACCATACTTAGATTCCATCTCTAAACAATGTTCTTCGTCTGTGGCTGAGTGGACGTTGTACTGTTTGTTGGGGCGATCGCTCCCTGATTCAGTCATCCCTCACCTTTGCCCTTAGTCTTGCCCCTAGTACTGGCAGGGGTGCCGTTTTGCGTAGCCATTTCACTTTCACTCTCCTCTAACAGACCAGGGGGCGCGTTTTTTAAAACCCACTCTCTAATAACTTGTTGAGCAATATCACTCATACTTAAGCCCTTCAATGCACACACAGCATCAAATTGCCTTTTGAGTGTTTGGTCAATTGAGAGGTTAAGTCTTTCCGTTTTCTTCCTAGGCATAACTCAGGTCTGTTTACCTCTATCCTCTCATTCACGTAAGCAGACCTCTAGAGTATGTGAAAAAGTTTTTAAGTGAGTTTGCGTATTTGCGCCTTAGTTGCTATAGTAACACTCATAGACGCAGAAAGGACAGAGGTAAGCGGTAAACGCGCACAAGCGGACACCAGCATTAAAAGGTTGCGCATCTTTCCAGATGCGCCTCAAACCCAGAAAATACAAGGCATTTAGCCCTATCGAACCATGAAAACTCAATCCCAGCTAGAGACGCTTAACGGATACTCCTATCCTCAAGGCAACGGACACACCTATTCGCTTCAGGATGCCGAAATCATCCTGCCAGGAACCAAAGAATTAGCTCAGCAGGTAGCGACTGAAGTACAGGCAGTATACGGATTAAGCTACTCTCCAGCGCTGGCAGATATCATGGATGCGATCGCTCGTGGTTTAGACATTAACCAGGAGTAGTTTGAGTTACTCACTCTCATGTGCGACCGATAGTCGCACC
>DNXU01000280.1:15659-15900 GCA_003505715.1 Cyanobacteria bacterium UBA8803
CAGTCCCCTTACGGGGATTTAGTTAGCGGAAAGCTCGATCAATTAATCTATGGCTCGGAATCCCAATCTCTAGAGTTTCAGTCCCCTTACGGGGATTTAGTTAGCGGAAAGCCAAAAGACTTAAAAGCTATGCTGGGAGAAGGTTTGTTTCAGTCCCCTTACGGGGATTTAGTTAGCGGAAAGGATAGATAGAGCAGTGCCTAGAGGCTCAACACTTCTAGGGTTTCAGTCCCCTTACGGG
>DNXU01000513.1:0-13718 GCA_003505715.1 Cyanobacteria bacterium UBA8803
TACTGCACGCCATTAATATCTTCAGCTTCCGTAATCCCATCTGTATACAGCACCACCCCATCACCGGACTGTAACTGTACCTGCATTTGGGCAACGAAATCAGTAATATCCAACTCCAGCCCAATGGGAAAGCCTAAATCAATCGTATCGATCCGTTCGACTTGCCCGCCAGAGCGCACGACTATGATCTCTTCATGTTGCCCGCTCAACCGCAGAGTACCCTCTTGGTAGTCCAACAACGCCAAGCTCAGGTTTTTATCCGACTTCATCCGCTGCACGTTGTTATAAATGGTGCGGTTGAGTACGTCTAAAAATTTCTTAGAGTCGGTTTCGTTGACCTCCAACAAAGTCCGCACCGCCGTTTGTACCATAAGCATTAACACGCCGCTTTCTAGCCCATGTCCAGTGACATCGCCGATGCCAATTTTGACTGTGCCGTTGTGATAGAGTACGTCGTAATAGTCGCCACCCACTTCACTAGCGGGTTCCATAAAACCAGCAATCTCTAATCCTGGAATAGATTGAAGTTCCGACGGCTTGGGTAATATCATCTGTTGCAGTTTGCGCGTTACCTCTAGCTCAGAACTGAGGCGAAGATTTTTGGCTTTGAGGCGCTCGTTAAGAACCGTAATTTCCTTTTGGGATTGCTCCAATGCTTCTAACATCCCGTTAATGTTGTTCGCTAGTATGGGCAGTTCATCAGTTCCTTTGATTTTTACGCGCATCGCCAGATCCCTACTCAGGCTAATGCGCCTGACATCTGTACTGAGGCGCGTAAGTCGAGATAAAACTCCTCGTTCCATCAAAACTAGGGTAACGCCACCAAAAACTATCCCTCCCACTAAAACAGAAATCAGCAGATAGCGCAGGCTTTCCCTACCAGCCTGATACGTTACTCTAGGAATATCCACCCGCAAAATTAGGGCAGGCTGACCGTAGATATCCTCGATCGAGGTATACCCCCCTATAACCTTTTGATTTAAGGGACGCGCCAGAATTGGGGTTTGAGCGGATAAACTCCCTCGTACTGCCTGAAAGTCGGCAGGCATTTCAGCATCATCAACCCGATAGATCGTCAGAGGCAAACGAGCGATCCGACGCAACCGTTCGATCTCAGTGGCATCAAGATTGCGACCAACGATCAAGGTGCCTAGAATTGGCCCAGAGCCTTTACTAGTTAAAATCGGTTGGGATGTAATCCACATCACCCCCTCTTTCAAAAGTATGATGCCTGTATGCTTGCTGGTTAAGTGGGGGTGTTGGAGGAGCAAATCGTTAACAGAAAGGCGATCGCGCCAAGTTTGGGGTACAGGATTGTAGATCTGGTTTTGGCGATCTAAACCAGTGCCATAAACAATTTGACCTGAACGATTGACGTATAGCATCAAGTTTGCCTTCAACGTCGCTAATTGTTCTGGTATCAGATTTGACTCAATATATTCTGGGTTAGCATCCTGAATAAAGGTATAAGTATCATCCCAAGCCGACCAGTCAGCGAAGCGGGCGGCGAAATCTTCTTGGGTTTGCACTAAAAGACTGAGTACTCCCTTAACTGTCTGCTGTGCCTCGTTTTCTTCTGACTTCTTGATGCTGCCCAACAAAATAGCCGATGAGGTAGTGTAAAGAACCCCGATCAGACTAGCGAGCGTCATGCTAATTATTAGCAATGTCTTCTGTCGCAGTTTCATTTTTGTTTTAGCACCAGCAGGGCGATGTCATCGAAAACTTTTTGTTCGCCAATATGCTGCCGCAGATCCTCAATGACAGCTTGTCTGATTTCATCGGCTGAGTGTTGCCAATTGCGGCTGACGACCTCACAAAGCCGATGGAGTCCATAGTGTACTCCTTGGATGTCTTCTGCCTCCGTAATCCCATCTGTATAGAGTACCACTCCATCACCAGGGTTCAACTGCACCTCGGCATGACCAACAAAATCGGTAATATCAGCTTCCAAACCGATAGGGAAGCCTAAAGTAATGGTATCAATCCGCTCAATGCTGCCATTGGAACGCGCCACAATCATCTCTTCGTGTTGTCCGCTCACCTGCAATTTGCGATCGCGGTAGTCCAGTAAGCAGAGGGTGAGATTTTTATCGGAACCCATCCGCTGTACATTTTGATAAATAGTACGGTTGAGTACGTTTAAGAACATCCTAGGGTCGGTTTGGTTATCCTCAAGCAGCGTGCGCACGGCAGTTTGCACCATAATCATCAATACGCCGCTTTCTAGATCGTGTCCGGTAACGTCACCGATACCGATTTTGACTCGACCGTTGTGATGGAGTACGTCATAGTAGTCCCCACCCACCTCAGCTGCTGGTTCCATAAAACCAGCAATCTCTAATTCGGGAATTAACTGAAGTTCCTCCGATTTGGGCAATATCATTCGTTGCAGTCGGCGCGTGATTTCTAACTCAGCGCTCATGCGCAGGTTATCAGCTTGGAGGCGATCGTTAAGAGCAGTAATTTCCTGGTTGGCTCGAGCCAGTTGAGCCGTGCGCTCCTCGACTCGAGTTTCTAACTCTTCATTGGCCTGTTTTAGTGCCTCTTCACTCTGGCGTAACGCTAGAGTGGCTCGTTCCACAGCTTCTTGCAGTCGTGTAGGGGCGCTAACTAAAATAAATACCAAAGTGCCTGCAAAAATTGCCAGCAACCCACCCCCCAGCCAAACCCATTGAGCAATGGGGGCACTCCTAGGCCATCCTTCTACTGGAATTGCTGCTAACTGCCACGAACCATTAGGTAGCGTCACCTCTAAAAGTACTGGATCTCTTTCAAATAGAGCTGGATCGCCATAAAATACTGCTCCAGCAGCTCCCAAGGCATCTTTGCCACGGATAGCATACTGAAGTTTAGCTGGCCGATCGAACAGTCCAACCTCTTTAAACAGGGTATCCCGGTCGAAACCAATACCGACTAAACCCCAGTTAGAGCCGCTTTCAGGCTCTTGACCGGGGGAAGTAAGAAAAATGGGGGTGCGACTGATAAATCCTGCATTCCCCTTTGGCACTAAATTTACTGGGCCTGCAAATACAGTCTTGCGGCTCTGAATTGCTCTTTGGAAAGCCTCCCGTTCTTCAGGGATGCTGAGGGGGTTAAATCCAATTGCTCCTTCATTCCCTTTAAAGGGATAGATGTGGCTAACTCTCCGGTCTTTGTAAAGAGCTAAAAACTCAATACCCTGTTGCTGCGCAACCATAACGCTGGCAAGACTTTCAAATTCCTTCTGAGTAATATCGGGATTGATGGTTGAGATATAAGCCACTAAACCCCGCGTCAGAAATACCCGTTGGTTGAGAACTCCTTCCAGGCGAGCTCTGATCGTACTCAGTCGATTGAGGACATCGGCGCGATTGCGTTCTCGGAACTGTTGTTGTTCCGCTCGCAGCAATAGCCAAACCATAGTTAGAACGATCGCCACAGTCACGGAGGCTGCCAAATAGGGCAAGAAGCGGGCTTTTTTCACAGAACGGTTTAAAACCCAGCGGTTGAGATATTTCATCTTAGAGAGGGTGAGGGAGTGAGGGGATGAGGAGATGAGGGAGTGAGGGAGTGAGGGGATGAGAGAGATGAAGGTAGGGAGGTAGGACAGGAGCTAACTAACATAATTATTTATAAATCTTTCTCATCTCCCCCAGCTCCCTCACCCCCTCACCCCCTCTATATTTTCCGCTTCGGTAATTCCATCAGTGTAGAGTACTACCCCGTCCCCTGGGTTTAACTTCACTTCAGCCTGAGCAACGAAAGGGGCAATATCAGCTTCTAATCCTAGGGGAAAGCCCAAGTCTATCGTATCGATCCGTTCAACTTTCCCACCTCGGCGAACTAAAATCATTAATCATTAGTGAGGGATAAGGGATGAGGAATAAAGGATGAAAATACTCATCCCTCATTTTTATTTTCAAATTAGCGGGAAGTTGAATAAGAGTTAGCCCAAATAGCTGCTTGAGTGCGATCGCGCAAATTCAGCCGACTTAAAATATTGGTAACGTGATTTTTAACAGTCTTTTCTGAAATATACAAAACCTGGGCAATTTCTCGGTTGCTCGCACCTTTGGCAATGAACTGTAAAATTTCTTGTTCCCTAGGTGTCAGTTCCTCCCAACTCGAGGAGGGACTTGGAGGCGGTGTGGGAATTTGAGCGATGATTTTCTTGCCTATTCCTGGCCCTAGCTGAGTGTAACCTTTATGCACAGCACGAATGGCTTGGGCTAACTCTTCAGGGGGCGTATCCTTGAGCAAGTATCCGGCAGCGCCGTACTGTAGAGCCTGCGTGACGTACTCGTCATCATCAAAGGTTGTCAGCACCAACACATTTGTCTGAGGAAAGCGTTGGCAAATTTCCCTGGTGGCGGCAACACCATCCATAACAGGCATTCTAATATCCATGAGTATGACATCCGGATGCAAAGCTGCTACCTGATGAATTGCAGTTTCCCCATTATCCGCTTCTCCTAGTACCTCCAAACCTTCCTCAAACTGCAATACAGCTTTTAATCCTCGGCGGATCAAGCTTTGATCGTCAACTAACAGGATGCGAATCATAGTTTAGAGAGAAAGGGTAAATGGGCAATAATTTGACAGCCTTGTGCTGGTGCTGTCACAATTTTAAAGCTGCCTCCCAAGGCTTGGGTACGTTCGCGCATTCCTTGCAGGCCAAAACTTGTTGTATTGCGATCTAAATTAAATCCCCTACCATTATCTCTAATCAGCACCTGTAAGTCGGCTTTTGTCTCAATTCTGATCTCTACTTCAGTAGCTGCTGCATACTTACAAATATTGGTCAAGGATTCCTGGACAATGCGGTAAATGGCGGTTTTAACTTCCGCCGTCACCGGACGAGAGAGGTTGAAGTAGCAAGTGGGTAAGATGCCTGTAGACTTGGAGAACTCTTCGGTGAGGGAGGCGATCGCATTTTCTAAGGACTGGCTCTGCAAAGGGTCTGAACGCAAGGTTGAAACAGATTGGCGCACTTCTTTTAAGGCAGTTGCGCCCAGTTGTTTTGCCTCTAACAGAAACTCTCTCGCCTCTGCTGGGTTAGATTCTAGTAATCTCAACGCTGCTTCTAGATGCAGGTTGAAAGCTGTCAGAGAATGTCCTAGAGAATCATGAATCTCGCGGGCAATGCGGTTGCGTTCTTGCAAGGTAGCGATGTCTTCAATGCGCAAGGCATAGCGGCAAAGTTGTGTGTTAGCCTGCGCTAGTTCTTCCCGACTGCGACGTTCTGATAGTATTGCATCTACTAATAACTGTAAAACTATTAAAACCAGTCCAAAGGAAACGATAGAACTCAACAGGAGAAATACCAATCGTTCCGGCAGTATCCACGGCCTGAAGAAAGTCAGATGGCGCACCCGATAAAACTGCCTCAGTAAAAATAACAGAAAGGTAAATCCGACAATAGTGAAGCGGCTGGCACCTTGAAAAATAAAACAGTTACGGATGACGATGATAATACCTAGTAGGGGAAACAGACGAATGTTTCCCACTAAGGTAGTTAAGATGACTAACCCTATTTCTAAAGCCGTATAAGTAACTTTTTTCCCCTGATTATCTTTCGGTAAGTGCAACCCCATGACTCCGAATAAGCCCAGACAAACAAGGTTTAGTAGTGGCAACCTATGTAGTCGGGGAAAAGGGAAGGTTAGGAATTCGCTGGCAGCGATGAGACCCAATAAAATCCACTCTACATAAAGTAAAAATCTAATTGGATGGGGGCGGATGGGTAGAGAGGGATTCATGATTAATACCCTATTTAAATATAAGTATCTAACTATATTAAGGTCATCTGTTGAGCTAGGACTTTAGTCCTATATCAATTCGGGACTTTATCCTCATGGTGTTTGAGAATTGCTCTTTTTACGATGGAGATATCAAATACCAAATAGAACTTACGCAGCTATGCTACATATGGTAGTCATAGTGCGTTAGCTTTCTCGTAACGCACCCTACATATATAGGCTTTGCGTAAGTTGGGAGCGATAAATTCCGCAGACGACCATTTACGGTTCAACACTATGAAAATTAAACTGCTGCCTCTTTTAGCTGGCATCGCTGCCATGGCTCTCACAGCTATCCCGATGATAGTTAAAGCGCAACCTGCTAACCTACCTGTTCTGCCAGGACTTCAAGAGGTTATCTCAAACCTGAATCTTACTGAAGAACAACAAGCCCAGTTTGCGCAAATTCGTTCAGAGACTCAAGCTAAACTCGAGAACGTCCTTACGGCACAACAAAAGAATACTTTACAAGCTGCGATCGCGCAGGGTAAACCGTTACGGCAAGCAATGGCATCCCTTAACCTGACCCCAGAGCAGAAAACCGAGATCCGCTCTATTTTACAGTCTGCTCGACAGCAAGGGAGAGATATCGTGACGGAAGAACAGCGCCAACAACTCCGTCAGGAAATGCAGTCTCGTCGGGGTCAGGGGGAGTTTAGACCGAGAAATCAACAACGTTGACCTTATGGCAGCAATTAACAATCAATTTCCTCATGTGGAACAGTTCCTCCAGTCGCTCGATCGACTCACAGAAGTTTTGGGACTGAATGTGCCACCGATTTTGGAGATTCAGAAGCTGCGATCGCTCCCCGTCGGAACATTAGGTCGCACGTTGGTGGAATTTCTCGACACGCATCAGCTTGTCCCCCTAACCACCGGGCCTCGTCGCAAACAGCTCCATGATAGCGTTCACGTTCTAACCGGTTATGGTACTGACCCCCTTGGTGAAGCAGAAGTGCAAGCATTTTTGCTGGGAGCTAAGTTCCGGCTAGTGCATATTTTACTAGGCTTGGGACTTTTGCGAATAATCTGCAAACAGATGGTAACGGGTGTTGGCAGCTACCCACCTGATCGGACATGGGAACGGCTGTGGCGTGCTTATCAACGAGGCTACAACTCCCAATTTGATGTGAATGCTTGGCAACCGGAGTTGCAGTGGCAGTTGCCTTTAATACAAGTGCAAGCTCAATTCCATATCTCGCGGAATCTGTAGTCAGTACTCCTAACTCGGAACCTCCTGAACTCCTGTATTCTTCTGTTCAATGGCAAAATAGCATAGTTTTAGAGTAGGTATTAGGTACTAAGTTTTAGCAAGCCAAACTAAAACTTAGTACCTAATGTTTATTTCTGCCTGAAGTTAAAACTGAAGGCTAATCACTCAAAGTTTGTCTGTGATGAGCAAGATTACCGAGCCGCAAAAGGCTCTAGAAGGACTCCAAGACAGCCAACACACCCTCGCAACCTTAATCAGCAATCTCCCCGGTATGGCCTACCGCAGAATTGATGACAGGGACTGGACGTGCAAATTTGTCAGTGCAGGCTGCTACGAGCTGACAGGGTATCAACCGCAGGATTTAATCAATAATCGCCAGGTTTCTTACAGGCAAATAATTTATCCGGAAGACCGAGGACTGGTGCAGCGCGAGGTAATCTCGGCCATCAAGCAAGGCCACCCTTTCCAAGCAGTCTATCGGATTGTGGCCAGGGATGGGGTACTCAAGTGGGTGTGGGAGCAAGGCCGGGGGATTTTTGATTCGGAGGGTAACCTGTTGGCCATCGAAGGCTTTATCACAGATATCACGGCTCGCAAGCAGGCGGAGGAAAAAGTTGAGCTATTGTTAAGGATTAGCCAAGCCATCAGTTGTGCGCCGGATTTTCACAGCGCTTTAGAGATAGCGCTGCGTCAGGTGTGCGAAACCACGGGTTGGATTTACGGTGAAGTCTGGCTACCGGCAGCAGATGGATCGATCTTAGAATGCAGCCGCAGTTGGTATCGCCAACGTAGCGGTATTGCTCCCAGCATGGCTGCTGCCCTAGATCAATTTCGAGAATACAGCCAAGCACTAAGGTTTGTACCGGGCGAGGAATTACCGGGACGAGTGTGGTATCAAGTGCAGCCAGAATGGGTTTGCGATCTTTCAATCGAGTTAGATGATGTTTTCCCAAGACTTAAACTAGCCGCAGAATCTGGATTAAAAGCAGCGTTTGCCGTGCCAATTGTCGCTGCTAGCGATCCACAAGCTGTTACCTCGCGATCGCCTGTCTTAGCGGTACTGGTTTTTTTTATGTTAGAAGGGCACTCCCAGGAGCAGCGGTTGATTGAGTTAGTGTCAGCGGTGTTTGCCCAGTTAGGCACCGTGATGCAACAGAAAAAAGCCGAAGCGGAAATGAAAGCCCTATTCGCAGCAATGACAGATATCGTACTGGTGATGGATGCCTCCGGACGATGTCTTAACATAGCTCCGACAAATTCCGTGAACTTATACAAACCCCTTGCCCAAATGAATGGCAAGACACTACAGGAAAATTTTCCAGAAGCACAAGCCGAACTCATACTGAGCGGTATTCGCGAAGCACTGTTCACTCAACAAACGGTTAGGATTGAGTACAGCCTGACAATTGAAGCAAGGGATATTTGGTTTGCAGCTAGCCTTGCCCCAGTGGGAGAGGACTTAGTTATCTGGGCGGCGCGTGATATTAGCGAGAGTAAATTACTAGAGGAGAAACTACGCAGCTCTGAGAGTAAAATGCGCTTGTTCTTCGAGGCGATGACGGATATTGTCTTGATCGTCGATGTTGAAGAAAACGCCATTGTCAATATCGAAGTTGCACCAACCAATCCGACTCGATTGTACCCACGAGACATTGACCCGATTGGCAAGACTATCGAGCAATTTTTCTCGGATGAGAGGGCTGAAGCTTGGATAAGCAAAATTCAACAGGCTTTAGATACTCGGCAAACGATCAATTTTGATTACGCTCTATCCGCAGGCCAAGATGAGATTTGGTTTTCTGCCAGTATTTCCCCAATTTCAGACCACTCAATTATTTGGATGGCGCGTGACATCACCGCTCGCAAGCAAGCTGAAGAGGGATTGCGTATCGAACAGGAAAAGTCCGAGCGTTTATTACTCAATGTTTTACCGGAATTCATTGCTAATCGGTTGAAACAAGACCAACGCCCTTTAGGACAACAGGGTAACGAAGCGGCCATTGCCGAGCATTTTGAGGATGTTACTATTCTATTTGCTGATATTGTTGGCTTTACTCCCCTATCAGCTCGTTTGGGGCCGCTCGAACTGGTTAACTTACTCAATCAGATTTTTTCTACCTTCGACCAACTCGCCCAAAGGTATGGCTTGGAGAAAATTAAAACCATTGGGGATGCCTATATGGTAGTCGGAGGTCTGCCGATGCCTATGCCTAACCATGCTGAAGCGATCGCCCAAATGGCCCTGGATATGCAACAAGCCATTCACCACTTCCAAGCTAAACACGGCGAATCCTTTGAAATTAGAATTGGCATTAACACTGGCTCAGTTGTGGCCGGAGTCATTGGTATTCAAAAATTCATTTATGACCTGTGGGGTGATGCCGTCAACGTGGCATCTCGCATGGAATCTTCAGGAGTACCCGGTAAAATTCAAGTTACGGCTACCACTTACGAGCGCTTGCAAGATAAGTTTGAATTTGAGCCGCGGGGAGCGATCGCCGTTAAAGGTAAGGGGGAAATGATGACCTATTGGCTTACGGGTACAAAAATAGTACAGGGCGGAGGAAATAACCCACCATTTGAAAAAGGTTAGAAAAGACAAAAAAAGCGATCGCCATTGGTCAAGTTTTGCAACAGGTTTGGTGCTACAAGCGAACTCAATTATCTAATATTGAAGTACTTCATGCTCTTGAGTGGGAGAAGCCGGGTATGTCAAGTCGAGAGTTTGTCAGGAAAAAGATTTCCTCTATTAATCAGACCTCAGTAACTAACCCGCTTCAACCGCGACGCTTAAAAGTCCCGGCACACCTAACTCAGTCGGAACCCCAACAGCAGGAAACGCCTTCCATCTCTGAGCAATTGGAGAGGGCATCCCGTTTTGGTTATAACGGTCTTAATGTCCCGGTTAATTTTCCTACTACACCGCCAACGCCACCAGTACAGAGGAAGGAAGGGGAGCAGGGGAATTGGGATCAGCCGCCGAGAGCCGATCTTGTATTAAATGGGATAAATCAGCTAACAGTTCAGCAATTCAGTCAGCAAGAAACGGTTCAGCGCCAATTACTCGTACAAGCTCAAAGCAGTGCAGACGAGGCCGTCAACCTACCTTCTAGTCAAGATTTGCCGCCACCAGAACAGCGACGTATGATTCGGATTGGCAGTCAAGGCAAGGAAGTGATTTATGCCCAAGAGCGGCTCAATGCTCATGCTGCCACCCCACTGCTAGAGGTAGACAGCATTTTTGGCCCACTGACTCGCAAGGCAACGTTAGATTACCAAAACAGCCACGCATTAGTGGCTGATGCAATTATCGGTCCCAGAACTTGGGCTTCGTTGGATGGCCCGACAGTAATTGGCGGCAAAAGCGGTCAAGGATCGGGCGGTGGCAGTAGTCCCAGCAAAGGTCCGACGCTGAAATACGATACTACAAAATACACCATCACTCCGCCACCGCCAAATACAAAATTGAGTGATATTAAAGCAACGCTTCAGACTAAGCAAGATCAGAAGCCGCAACCCGATCTAGGGAAAACATTAAATGTCCAAGGCGTTACCTCAGGAAGCCAAGAGGAAATTTTCCTCTGGAATGTAATGCTACAGCTAGGTACACATGATCGCTGGGGCAGTGAGGGTGACGTGGTAACAGACATTGGCTGGCCAACTAAACCAGGTAACAAGCCTCCTGTTGGACAAATTACTCTCAAGATTGACGACAAGGGAAATGCTGTAGCAGAGCTAGTCAATAAAGGTGCAGTAGCCAGTCCTCCCAAGTTTCAATCAATAGACGAGGTCAAGAAAAAGCTCAAGGCTGACTTCAAGATTGCTGACATTAAGGATGGTTCAGCGAACTGGAAACAGGAGGAACTCGAAAAAGTTCACGCTGCTTTCTCGCGAATGCCTGCCAGTGACCGTGCGGCACTAGAGGGAGTGGAACTCATCCGCCAACAGAAAATTGTTGACGACAACGGTAACGAGTTGTCGGGCTTGTTTTCCCACCAAGCTCAACTCCCTCAAGGCGGAACTTCTGCCAGCCGTTCGCAATCTCTTAGTCTGGCAGACTTAGCATTCACTGGAGACAATATCTCATTTGTCGGTGACAAGAGTAATGCCGCAGCAGCAAGCTTCCAGACTATCTTGCACGAGGCCGGCCATGCTGTAGAAACCAAAGCGTTGCGAGATGCCCAGTTTGCCACCATGGAAGCGACGGCTGAGGACAATCAGAATATAGGAATACTCAACGCCAAAATCCAAGCACTCAAGGCAGCAGTTAATGCCTTTAATACCGAAAGTAAAGCTGCATTCTCTAAGGCTAAAGGTTACAACTCAAAGCAAAGCAAAGATGCTAAAAGTTTCCTCAAAGCCATTGATGGTGCAACTAATGCAATAAGCACATTTAGTAAAAATCAAACTGTTAGCCAGCATCAAAAGCTAGAGTCAGACGCTAGCACCGCTATTCAGAAGCGTGATGCTGAGAAGACTAAGCTTGCTAGTACATCAGCAACTCATCCAGCACTGACTGACTTTGCCAATACAATTCAACGCCAAAATGATTGGTTTGCTGCTGCACAGAAGCGTGCTAAGGCGCACACAATTCAGCAAGCTTCAGCAGAAAAGGTGAAGCAGAAACAGAAAGATGAGAAGGCAGTCTCTGGTTCCAAGAGCGGTCAATCCAAACGGCTTAAGAACTTTGTTGACCTTGTAAACAAGCATAAAATTCCTCCACTGACTGACTATGCCAAGAAAAACTGGCCTAACCATCCAGAAGAATTCTTTGCCGAAGCCTACTCACTCTGGCTAAATGACCGAACCTACCTCGAGGCTAACGCTAAACCTCTCGTAGATTGGTTTAACAGCGGAGAGCATTTGAAGTGATTAATCAAAATTTGGAAGGTTTCTACCGAAGTCTATGATTTTAGGACACTGCCCGCCTTATGTTTTGTATGAACTAATACGACCAGTTGGTTCTTTACCAATACCCATAGCCTTTGACGAAGCCCAAGCTCTATTCGAGCAAGCAAAGAAGTTCTATGGACAAGAAGAATATCGGCAAGCTGGAACGGTATTTATGGAAGTAGCACAGAAACTACGACTGGAAAAAGGTCAGCCCTACTGGGAAGCCTTTGCTGCTAACCGGATATTCGCCTACGAAAATGCGGTCTTAGCATGGATGATGAACGATGCCCTAGATAGGGCTCGACGCTCACTTGGCAAAGCTGCCGAAACGGATACACTTTGTGCAGACAACATCCACCATTTACTAGAGCAGATTTCCTCCTGAAAGTACAAGTTCTGCAATTGCCTCCGCAGCTGTAGGTAATGCGGCTGTTAGTACTTCACTCCCTTGCTCAGTAACTAAAACATCATCCTCGATCCGAATTCCGCGCACATCACTAAACTGAGCCAGACGCTCCCAATTGACTACATCTTTATAGTTGGCTCGGCATTCAGAGTCTTGCAAAATTGCTGGCACTTGATAAAATCCCGGTTCTATAGTAACGAGCATTCCCGGTTGCAAAGGGCGATTGAGTCGCAGGTAGCACCAGCCGAAGCGATCGCTTCTAGTTCGTCCGTCTTCATAACCCGCCAAATCCCCTAAATCTTCCATATCGTGAACATCCAAACCCAACAGGTGACCGATACCGTGGGGAAAGAATAAAGCGTGGGCATCCATTTCTACCAAATCTGATACCTGTCCGCGCAAAATTCCTAAATCTACTAATCCTTGGGTCATAGTCGCTGCTGCCAGCAAATGAATATCCCCATATTCAACACCAGGACGAACTTTATCGATACAAGCATCGTGAGCTGCTAATACAACATCGTAAAGGTCGCGCTGGGTGGCGGAAAACTTCCCCGTAACCGGCCAAGTCCGGGTTACGTCCGATGCCCATCCCATCTCTGTTTCTGCCCCAACATCAACCAGCAGCAAATCTCCCGGTTGCAATAGGTGGTGATATTGCTCGTTGTGTAGTACTTCACCGTGAACCGTCACAATACCACCGTAAGCATCCATCATGTTGTGGGCAATAATGACCTCCGCCATTGCCCCTCGGACGGCTGCTTCTAACTGGGCGCTTTTGGTTGCCCTCATTCCCGCTTTATGAGCTTCTACCGTCACTGCTGCCGCTTGACGCAACTCAGATAAAGCTCCCCCATCGTGACACAGTCGCAAAGTCGCGATCGCAATTGCTAAATCCCGATCAATCCCTTCAGTAGCATTTGCAGGTGCCACACGTCGGTTCAAGATTTGAGCTTGTTGCAAGTAAGTAATAACATCCTGAACGGCAATAGTAGCTGCTCCTGGTGCCCGCGGTGGCAGTTCCGACAAGGGAAACGCGGCATCTGCCCCAATTATCCCGGCAATTTCCTCCGGTTTGGGCATTTCCCCATGCCAAAGGATACTCCCAGGCGGTGCCTCATCCATAAATAGTTCTAACTTGCCATCCTTAAGGTAAATGGCCGCATTTTCCAGCGGTAAACCTGCAAAGTAAAGGAAATGGCTGCTCGCCCGAAACGGGAAGGGATTGGCCGGAAAATTGCGCGGACTCCGCTGACCCGACCAGAGCATGACCGGGGCATCCAAGAGCTGGGCAAGGCGTTGCCGTCGGTCGCGCAGGGTTGTGGCTAGGGAATTGCGATCACTGTAAGTCTCCATAACCTGGAGGGTAGCATATTTCCTAGAACTTACGCACAACCCCTATCAGTAGGGTGCGTTACGCGAAAGC
>DNXU01000513.1:13960-38940 GCA_003505715.1 Cyanobacteria bacterium UBA8803
CCCTAATCCCTCATCCCTCATCCTTTCCTTATTCCGGATCGTCGTCCTCTTGTTTGTCTTGCCCCTCTGCGTCATACTTTTTATCTCCATCTTGGTCTTCATCTTGGTCTTCATCTTGGTCTTCATCTTGGTCTTCCCCTACAGGTTGCTCTTTCACTTCCTGTTTTGGGGGTTGAATTTCTGGCTTTAACTGGCTACAGCCTGTGAGCGTAAAGGAGCCAGTTGCTAGCAGTAAGGGGAATAAGCCCAAATTGACCCAAATTAGTTTTATAGGTTTTGGATTGGCTAGAGACATCAGCAACCTTTGAGCTTTAGAATTTAAACTCCTATGTTAGATGTTAAAAAGCCCCATAAGTTTCCGGAGCAGACATACTCAGTTTTTTTGTCTTTGTGATGGCGTTCGAGAGTAACTCCTCGAATAATGGCTCCCCAAAGCTCATCAACCGCAGCGAAGGCATTTCATCAAATAACTCTGGATAAAAAGTAATGCTGTAGTTCTGCCCTTTGTAAGTAAGCTGCCAGGTACGTTCGCTCTTGCTTTCAAACAATACACTGCAAGACTGTAGAATTGTTGAAGTAGTAAATAGCTGTTCAATCGTTTCTGGTGTAATAGGAAGTGGAGGAATTGGCCTGCGAATGTCCTCCAAATCAGCCTCTATGTCCATTGCCACCATCTCTTCTAAAGCAGGACGTAGAGCTGGAGTGCTGAGGACTTGCTCGAATTCGGACATCAGAACGTCCTCTTCTTCTGGATCGGCACTCATTGCCGCTTGCTCGATAAACGTGGGAACTTGAGCCAGAATCGGTTGCAGGTTTCCGACGACTGTAGCAAAGGCATTTATGCGATCGCGTAATTTCCGATACACCTTCGCCTCTACCGTGCCGTCATAGTAGAAATTGTGAATTTTAACCGTGGGATAAATCTGTCCAATTCGGTCTAAGCGCCCGATTCGTTGCTCCACCCGCATTGGGTTCCAGGGCATATCGTAATTAACTAACACCCCGCAGGTTTGCAGGTTCAAGCCTTCAGATGCAGATTCCGTACACAGCAGAATTTTAATCTCGCCCTCTCGGAACTGGCGTTTGATAACTTCTTTGGGCAGAATGCACCACTCGCTTCCCTGGTACAACTCTCCGCCGCGTCCGGAGTAACATGCCACTTGATTCCCGTAAAGCTGTCGCAAAGACTCCCGTAGGTAGTCCATCGTGTCGGTATATTGAGTGAAAATCATTGCACACTCCCGCTCAATCAGTTCCCGGCGCAAGGTGTCAATCAAGTGGGATAGCTTGCTATCTTCTCCCGTATTCTCAAACTGACGCAGCAAGTCTTCGAGATATTCAATCTCTCTGGGATCTACGGGTTCCAAGTAGGATTCTAACCCTGCAATTACCGCATCATCTGCCTCGTCTATATCGCTCAAATCATCGCTGGTGATACTGCTACCAGTTTCCGTTACTAGGGAATCTAAGCGGCGTTGCAAGGATTCGCGGATAGCATAAAACGAACTGGTAAGTCGCTTGCGGTACAGCGTCATCAAAAAACCTAACGCTTTACGTTCCTGCTTTTGGGCAAGGCGATAAAAATCCCGCACGTAGTCGCTGACGGCACGATACAGGGGGACTTCCCGGTTTGATTCTAAGATAATGGCATTGTCCCGCACGTCCCGTTGGGGAATGTCTCGGTTTAGCAAACCCAAGCGATAATACTGTCGCAGAGTATCGCGGGTGTGGCGAAACATTAAGTCTTTGAGAGGAGTGTTGATGGTGAGGTACTGCCGCGAGGCGGTGATGAAGGGTTCGTCGGCGAGATACTGTTTGTGGTTGACTATTTTTTGACCGTCTTTCCAGACATTTTGCAGTCGGTAAGTGATAAAGCGATCGCGTTTCTCCAAATACTGCTGCAAGCGAGGACAGGACTTACCACCCTGCTTAAAGTAATCCACAGACATATGCTGCCAAAATTCCAGGATGTAGCGGTCTGGGGGTTCTGGTAAAGTAGCAAAATAATTACAGAAGTTATCAGCGTAAGACCAGTGTCCCTGAAGTCCTAGCAGGGAGAGGAGATCAAATACTTCAATGGGATCGATCTGCATGGGAGTAGCAGACAGCAGTACTAAGGCCCGTGTCTTTTCTTTAAGCTGTTGCATTAACTCCAGCAGGCGATTTAGAGTATCCTTACGGGTTTGAGGGCTTTTGCGCCGTGCGTGGTGGGCTTCATCTAACACGACTAAATCCCAAGAATCTACCTCTAAAAGTTCCTGCATTCTTTCAGTACGGCGTACCAAGTGACTGGAAGCAAGAATTAAGTCTTGAGAATTCCAGACATTATTCCCCCATGCTGAACTCCTGTTACCATAAGGGTCAATTAATCCCCCTTGGATGTAACTCCAGAAATGAAGGTTAAACTTTTCTCGCAGTTCTTCCTGCCATTGGGGTTGGACACTAGCAGGGGTGAGGATTAAAACGCGCTTCACTTTTTGGCTAACCAGCAGGTAACGCAGAATCAAGCCTGTTTCAATTGTCTTTCCTAGTCCAACTTCGTCAGCAATGAGGAAACTGCGGGGGAACTGTTGGGCAACTCGACGGAGTATTTTTATTTGGTGGGGCCAGGGAGTAATAGGAATAGATTTGAGGCAGAAGTCCAAACAGCCAGGGTGTTCGTGAAGGTTGGCAAGTTGGTTAAAAGCTTCGATTTCAGAGGAGTTCAGGAGTTCAGAAGTTAGAGGAGTTACAGAATAGCTATTATCCTGCACTTCTAAATTCTGAGTTCCTGAACTTCTTACTACTTCCTCTTGTTGGTTCCAAGTGGGTTTAGTAGCTGGAGTGTAGCATAACAGCTTTTGCCGAACCGCTTCTGGGACTTCAAAAACTTGGACGTTGGGCGCTAAATCATTCCAGAGTTGTTCAAAACGGAAGAGTTCTTCATTGACTCGCTCTAAATCGCGATCGCCTTCCCAGCTACAGTAAACATGGAATGATTCCACGTTAAGTTCCCAACCGCTGAGGGATTCGTTGTTGGAACCACTGAAGGCTAATTGGTTGCCTTGAGAATCGGTGAAAATGCCTACCTTTTCATGGAAAATGTGATAGGGGTCGAGTTGAGTGTGACTCTCTTCCGGTATCCCATTATTTTTGAGCGGTACGGCGATTTTAATATCTAGGTAGCCGTTAGCAATTAGCCAACTGAGAATCTCAAAGTGTTTGAGTTGGGCGAAGTTCTCTGGGGGGTTGAGTTCGGCATCGAGGCGAGTGAGTAATGCCTCTCGTAGTTCATAACCGTCTTGGATGGCTTGCAAGTCTTGGGGGGAAAACTGGCAGCCCATAATCAGCCGCATTTTCCCCTCGTTGTGTAGCATTGCCCCTAAGCCACGGGCAACTTTGCTCAAGATGGCACTGTTGAAGAAGCCGGATTTGCGATCGTATTGAACGGCGCACTCTAATGCTGGGATGTAGAAGTCAGCAATGGGGTTATTTTCATTGCTGGAGTAGCTGATTCGCCAGGTGCGATCGCACAACAAAGGGAGCATTATTGAAAACTATCTCATCTGTTAATTAAGCGGCTGTAACAACTTCTACAGTCTTGTCTATGGGTTGATTGAGGTTCAACTGAGTCCGCAACTTTTCTAAGGGAATTTCCCATTGTGTATTCCATTGAATGCCAAATAAGGGTTTGGCTTGCTTTCCTCGCATCCATCCTCTTGATAAGGCATTCATATGTTGTTCGCAGAGTTCTGTATCTTCGATAGCCGTTTTCATTAAATTTTTAGCCAACAGTGCTAAAAAGGTTGGAGATGGATAAATTTGGGCTGTATAAAAGGCTTCTAGCTCAATTTCTCCGGCTTTGGTCGTATCACAACCTGTTACGACATGCCAGATGTCATGCGTTTCTAAAAGATGAACACCAGGGAACGAATAGTCATCAACGGTATCCGGTACTTCAGGGGGAGTTAAATTGTGTTTTAACAGGTGGTCAGCGTAGAGGTAGCCAAGTGTATTTGGAGGAAACTGATGAAGTTGTTGTAAATTAATTTTACCCAGTCTGGGCTGCTCCTCTAAAGCCTTTCGTCCTTGTTCATCGGCAGCGATAAACTTAATGATTTCTTTCAATTTATGGGGGCTATTGATAACGTTAGAGATGCGTCCAATTGCACCAAAGTCTCCATAGGGAGCTTCGACAAGCTGCATGAATCGGTATCCCGTGATTAGGGTCTGCCACTTTTGTTTTAACTGGGTTAAAAGACTCATTTTATCCTCCTTGATTCAGATGAATACATGGCTAAATGGATTCTAGCTCTATTTCAAGGCTCTAGCCAGTTTTCAAGTTGCCAATTTGTAATATTGATAAAGTGACGTGTATCTCCTTGGATTTTCCCAAATTCCCTAGCGGCATTTTCATCGAAGTTAACTTTGGAAGCGGGTTGGCCAATTGATTGAGTACGAGCAGATTTTACTCAATTCGACTCGAACAATACACTCCTTTATAGAGTTCTCCGAGGACTAGCGTCGAGAGATAACATTAAGCTCAATCGTTTTGCCGCGTAAAATCCCTTTGACTTTCATAGTTTTTACTCCTGATTTTTGTTGAAATCTAAACTCAATTGCCCAACCTCTAACGGCAGTTCCATCTGTTCTACTACGACTTTTGCCTTAATCTCATCCATTGCTAACCACAAATCTAACAAGGCTTTGTGTTCGGGGACAGTATCAGGAATTACCTTAAATGCTACCTCCATTGTTTTCATGAATCTATCATTACTCACCAACCCCGTATTCTTCATGAAGCGGCGCACTAATTGGATGTTTTGTTCTTCGGTGTAAATGGCGAGGATGGCGTGAAGTCCGTCTACTAAATATTGGGCGGAAAATTCTGGTTCGTTGACGGAAAAGGCGCGTTTTTTCAGGCGTTGTTGGGGGGTGAGGAGTTGGCAGGTGCCACTGGTGGAGTCAAGGAGTTTGTGGGTTTTGGCTAAGTCGGTGAGGTTGAAGCCACCAATGGCAAGGGCGAGTTGTCTGGCTTCATCAAAGGGGAATTCTCGCGCTTTGAAGGCATCCCAGGCGAGGAGATACCATTGGGTGAGGGAGTCAAAGCCTGCGGTGTCGCTTTGGACGAGTTTGCGGAAGCGGTAATTTGCGATCGCTTTTCTGGCTTCGGCAAAGGCAAGTTCGGGGCGGACTTCTTCGCCGCTACTGTCGAGGATGGGGTGGGAACGGGAGAAGACGTTTAAGGCGGGGCCAAAGGCACTCAGGTAGAGATCAATTCCGGTGATGTCGTTGGCTTCATAGTCGGGGGCGCGAAGTTCTACAAGGTTGGCGACTTCCGGGCGCAAGTCATCCCACCAAGCTTGTTCGGCGTTGGGGTCACGTTTGCGGCAGACTAAGAGGACGGTACTGGAGACGGAGTTTTTCTTGGCTTGGTGCAGGTTTTGGGGGTTTTCGGTGCTGACTGCCCAGGATGCGGTAATCTCAAAGCCTGCATCGATGAGGGATTTGGCGAGAACATCCCACGCGCCGGAGTCTTTGTGGTTGAATTGCACGGTCATTACGCCATCGTCGCGCAGTACCCTAAAATATTCGGCAAATGCCAGTGCCATTTTTGCTTCATAGTCTTGGTTGGCGAGTTCGTCGGCGGATACTCCCATGTTGCGGAAGCGGGAGGGGTTGGCAACGGCTTCTCTGTCTTTGTCGGTGAGTTCGGTTAGGAATAGTTCGGGGAAGATGTCGCCTAGTGTGCGTTTTTGCCAGACGTAGAAGAAGTCTGAGAGTTCGGCGTATTGAATTGTGGAATAGTAGGGGGGGTCGGTGACAACTGCATCTATGGAGTTATCGGGGATGTGAAATAGGGTATCAGCAGATGCTGTATCGATTTGAATAGATTTAGGATTGTGTTGTTCGAGTCCTGGAATGCCTGTTGAATGGGGTTTTGTTCCAAATAAAGTACAAAGTTTGTCATAATCTGAGGCAAAAGCATCAGCACATGAATACCATAACTCGCCAGCACCGTTAATTTCTGGATAATTCCACATTAAATTTAATGCGTGTTGGCTGGAGCAAGCTTCAACATTAACTCTACTTGGATGCCATCTTGCTAAACGGCAATGTCTATCAGCCGCTCTATCAAAAACTAAAGCTAAATAAGTTGCGATCCCTTCTGCTTTCTTTGGCTCATACTCAGCCTGTAGCTTTGACTTTGCCTCGTTGATAATTTCTACATAGGTGACAAGGGTTAAAAGCTGACGTGAATTAAACATTCGATACCAATGCTCACATCCATAGTAATGAGCATTAATACGGCCAACGTAATCCCCGGTGGGTTCATTGGGAATCAAATTTTTTAATTCCCAATCCGAATAATGAACGCTTAAATAATTCTCTATTTTTTCAATTCCATCGAAATCCGTTTTATTAGGAAGCCTAAATTGAAGTTCAGAGTCACCAGTTCGGCAAGCAACTGCATAAAGCTGATGCCCCATTTGCTGTGCTTGCGCTTGCGCTTTAATAAAATTGTTCTCAATTACGCTGCTACAATTTGGGCATTTACCAACACCTCGGCTGAAGGTTGTCGTTTCTTCTGGATTATACTCGTCATCATCCGTTTTAATTGTTGTTCCCTTCCCCTTCCTTCCCTTAACCAATTCAAAATCAACCCGCTTCTTCTCAGGATTAGGAATTGGTTTCACAGCATACCAATCACTTGTAACTTTTCTAGCTTGTCCCTTGCCTGCATAATTGCTAGTCTTACTCAACCACCAATTCGGACTCAACGGCACAACCGACTCACAACTCGGACAAACCACAGTATGCGCCCATAAATAATTCTGCACCGTTTCCCCTGGCAACGAAGGGAAAAACTCAGCCAATCTTTTCTCTGCTTCATCCCCTACCCACTTCACCCACTTATCAATATCCTCCTGCAAATCCGGCCCAAACTTGAGGGGATATTCCATCGCCGCCTTCATCGTCACCACCGCCACCGGATTCAAATCCGATGCCAGCACATTCAACCCATACCGCGCCGCCTCAAACGGAATACTCCCACCCCCCGCAAACGCATCTAACACTGTAGGAGTCCGCTTTCCCCAAACCTTCTCACACAAATCATGTACCTGCTTAATTCGTTCCGGAGATGGGGGTGTTTGGTATAGCTTTATCTCTTTACTTCTGTACTTTCGTCTCTCCAACCCCAACAAATATTCAAAATCATCCATCGAAATATCTGCGGGTAATAGCGAACCCAAAACACTAGCGCGACTAAACGATAGCGGTTTGCGGGAATACCAGCGATGCAACCCCTTAAACGGATTTCCCCCATTCTCGTAATATACCTGCTGGTTTAATAACTCCACAGGCATAATTTTTTCAATGAAAACTTGGGGACGGCTGGGAGTAGGGTTAGTCATGGGGCAGCAAAAATGGGTTCTACTTATTCGTTGGAGCGATTGAGAAAACTAGAGATGCCATTTTCATATGGCAGTGGAGAGCGGTATCCTTCATCAATCATGCGACCATGAATCGCATCGGCATCGGACAAACTCAGGATTTCGCCAGAAGTCGCTTTAACTAGAATGCCCAAAGTTCCAGTCAATCGAATACCGCGTTCTCGGGCAAATCGCCTAGCAGCTCCATCATCAGAGGCAAATACCCAGCCACGGGTACGAGCGATCGCCATTGCTTCTGCCTCTCCTGCGCCGAAGCGTTGACCATACTCCACGGCAAGTCGAAGCTCCACAATATCGTCGCCTGGATTTACTTCACTGCTGGGGACTTGAAGCCAACCATCGTCCAACGCCTGATTAATTGCCTGTAATCTAATTCTGCCGCGTAACCAAGGATATTTCCAACCACTATCAATTCCTGCCTGAATCTCCTGTAGAACAGCTCTACAAATAAAGGCTCTACCTTCATAGAGCCTTCGTAAAACATCAAAAGCCTGTACCAGAGCAAAATTACTCAGGACAGTGTTATCGAAAATGATTGGTGATGTGTCTGGTTCAGGCGTTCTCGATGTCACTCAACAGTTCTAACTCACTACTCACACCCAAGTCTAATGGAGCATTGCGAGCCTCAACCTGGGCTTTAGCCTCTTCAACCGGAATCTCCAGCAGTTCAGCCAGTTTATTCAAGCTAATGTAACCTAAACAGTATGCCTCCAATGCCATCTCTGTGTACTCCTGGGGAAATTGCTTTAACTCATCAAAGCGAGGTACAGAATGTTCAATCCGAGTAAGTAGTGTCCCTGGTTTCAATGCAGAAAATTGCTTGTAAGTGCTTTGATCGATCAATTCAATCCCTTTGCTAGCCATACGGTTTAGCATCGCTGTGTAGCTTACCCCAAAGTCCAGCGCTAGATGCATCACTATTTCTGCCGTGATTATGCCAGACGCTCCTGCGTCGCTACCGCTGGTGCTAGCGGACTTTTCAAGGTAAGTCATCAATCGCGGGACAAGCGCCTCCTCCGGCATCAGAAAATTCGCCGCAAACCATTGAGCAAAGTATTCCTCTGGTTTACGATAATTACCACTTGGAAGGACGCTACCGCGTCCCGCTTCGCTATCGCAGGTAATTCCTTTCTGCTGACGATGAATCAGGTGATGGCAGTATTCATGAGCTAGTACGAAATTGAGCATATTCGCACTATTCGCTCCAAGATTACGCTTAACTAAGACAAAAGAGCCAAGAGATGATGAAAAGATAAAGCATCCTCCTAATTTAGGAGTTTGAAGAGGCCAGGACATTACCCGGACACCTTCACTTTCTAAAATGGTAAACATATCCCTGACAGGACTCGATGCTCGAAGTCCTAATCTGGCACGCTCTTTAAGAGCCATCCACTTAGCTGCCGCTGGAGTGGGTTTGTAGATGTTATATAGCGGTTCAGTTGAATAAGGACTTGGAACTCGATTGAGCATCCGAGCTAAGTTGGCAAAATTGCGGTAAAACTGACGGAACCGTTCGATCTGGTCACGGTCTGGCGATATGTCTACAGCCTGATTGGCACTAAAGAGGATCTGCGTCGGGTCATCCTCATCAACATCACTTGTTTTTACCGACCCAGACTCCTCATCCAAGAAAAACAGAATACTCTTTCCAACCAAGCGGGAGAACTTCTGAAGTTCCAAGCTATCCACCTTCCGCTTTCCCCCTTCAATTAAAGACACAGCAGAACGCGGTAGCTCAAGATACTGTGCAACAGCATCTTGAGACAGTAATGCCTCTTCCCTGGCAAGACGAATACGGCGACCTAGCTCTGCGTAGTCCATTCTCCTCTCTCGACTGGCTTGTTAGATATTCGGACACGATGTTTAATCCTAGCCCGAATTAGCAACAAACCTTTACTTAGCTTTGTTAGATTATCTAACTACTATTTTAGATTATGTTCGATAATCTAACTCTCTGAAGAAAGAGTAATCTATGTCTGACGAACTCAGGAAACCTGGTGAAATAGCCACTCAATCCGGGCAATACGAAATCACAGGCCCGCGTGGTGGCGGGACGGGACAGGAGCGAACTGTCACAAAAGGGGAACCTTTACCTCCAACTCCGGAACCAGGTCAGCGTTACAAGCTGGTTGACCCGACCAATCGAACTGAAACAGTTAGTTAGAAAAAGTAGTTAAAAAATTGTTTTCAATCCCCCAATAATACCCGCATTGCCTTCAACACGGTATTGCGTTTTCCGTTAGTCATTTTGGCAAACCAGTAGTGAGATTCTTCATTACTCATTGCTGTAATTCCCGCTGCAATATTAGCAATCCGTTCCGGTTTTGATAGAGGCTGTAACGCCTGAAATAAAAGTGCCAAATTAACTCCCGACTCCTCATCTAATACATAGGGAGCTTGACGCTTGTTTGATAAGGTTTTTGGGTCGTAGTTATTCGCCTTCAAAACTCCATAAATTACCTGTCTTGCCTGTACTAGTGCATTCCCTTTCAAGCGCCCGATTCGCTTTGCAGGAGGTCGCTTCTTTTCCCCAGCTTTTTTATAGGCACACTGATACAATTCCAAGGCAAAATTATTGTTATCAGTAGAAATCACCCGCAGCTGAAACTCTTGCATCAATACCTTACCCTTGCACTCAAATACAGACGATCTACAGGATTGCGGAAAAGCGCCTGTTTGATTGTATTGATTTCTGAACCTCCTGGCGTCACAGCAGTGTCAAACTCAAACGTGAGTTTCAGGTTGACATCCGCCTGCACGTTGGGTGTATTAAGCAAAGTATTAATGGTAGAGAAGAAACTCTGGAATCCTCGCACCGAACCCTGGTACTCCAACCGAGTAAAATCACCTGTCTGAATCATTACGCGCTGATCGATTTGCAACGGCAAACGACCTAACAAGGGTAACGCCGTCCCTAGCTTGCGGTAGTCCATCACTTGATCGACAGACAGTTCCAACGACTGAATTCCCTGCACCTTATAATCACTACAGCGATCGCTCAAAGCAGTAAACACACTATTCGGTGTACCATTTAACTCAAACTGTTCTGGTTTAACATCAAATAACCCCCTCTGCTCACTCACACCGGGACTCCTGCCCGCACCCCCCACGTCATAGATAGAAGCTGTGGGGCTACTGGTTAATATTACCCGCGTCTCTCGCTGTTCCACCTCCCCATTACCATAATCTGCTACTACCTTAAAAATAGTAGTCTTGGAGATACTACCCTCATACTCATCTGAAGGCCGAAACTCTCCCTCTACCTGAATACCATCTTGATACAAAGAAACAGTTAAAGCTCCCTGCGCCTTCCACCGCACCCGCACGGGTTTAGTAGCTTGAGTACTAGGCATTAACTGGGCACTCAATTCAACCTCCTTAGGTTTAGGCAGTTCCAAAATTCCCCGCCGATAGAGTACCATCCGTTCTGAGAACTCAATCGTTTCCGGTAGGGTCAAATCACCGTCAGTTTTAATAAATATCCTCTCTCCTACCTTCATATCCCACTGTCCCTCTGCCAACCCCCGGCGTAAAGTCGTCCGCAGCTTAGGAATTTCAGCTTCAATAGGCATATTCAGGGCAAGATTCTTCGCAAATTCCTCCCGTAAGCTTTTCGTTGTCCAATGGTCGATGCCCGCAGGCCAAACCTTCTGCAAAATATAAGCAGGGGCAAAGGGTTTCGCCAAGTCTTCTTCTTCTGCACGAATTTTGCCGCAGTCTCTCAAGGCTTTGAGAATGACATCCTGCTGATTATTCTTCCCTTTAACTGTGCTGGCATCTTGGGTGGGTAGGGTATAGTGCATCAAACCCTTAGGCGCTTTTACCGGATCGTTAGCAGGATAAAACAAATGACGATAAGTATTCGTCAAAGCAATCCGCAACCTCAAGTCTATTTCACCATCTTTGTTCCGTAGTTGTTGCTGCTGGCTTTCTGAGATATCCTCCAACCGGTTAGGACTCGCCAGAATATTTTTAATCGCCCTATGCTCCCGTGCCAAGTCAATAGCCCGTTCTAATTCATGCTTGTTGGCGACTAAAAATAGTAGTCGATTGCGGAAGGTGCGGAACTTCCCCGACTCGCCCGTATTCCCAAAAATCTGCTCAACCAGATAGGGGGCGGAGTCTTGAGAGGAAGAAACGTCGGCTTCATTAAAATCAATCACGCACAGAGCAATCGGATCTGCTACGTCATCCACATCAGCCGGAGCATCTGGTATGACTAGCTTAAAGGCTTTCGAGGCAAAGATGCTATCCCGGCGCGATCGCAAATCGTCTTTCGCCTGAGTCTTACCAACCTGTTCTTTCTCTTCCGTGATAATTTTATTAATCGACGGTTCTTCCTTAAACCGAGTAATGGAAGTAATGGGGTCATGATCCAAATACCAGGCTACGGATGTCAGTTTATCCAATACGTGGTCTACAAACCCAATTTCCAACCCCGGCGTCAGCAAAGATAAATTTAACTCCGCCCGTCGAATCCCCGATGAAATCCCTTGGGTGAGAGAATGTAAAAATATCGTCCGCGCCACCCAGGTAGAAAAGGCAGGTTTCCCCGCCGCCACCCACTGCTGATCTTGGACTTGGGCGTAAGCTTCTCTCCCTGATGAATTATAGAAATCCGCCTGAATAGGATTTCGCATCAGGGGACGCTGCAAGCGAGAGGTTAACTCATCCGTAACTTGAACCTCGACACCCACGGGAATGTGATGGGTGTGAATCATCGGTATCCATTCCGTTGGGTTTTGCCATAGGTGCCGCACTACCATGGCAAATAACCGCAATGCCCCCCTCGTGCGCTGAAATTCAGGGATCGAGGCAATCTTTTTAGTCAGCAAGCTAAACAGTTCTGGGTGAAACGGGTAACTCGATGCGATCGCATTTGCATAAGGCGCATCTTTACAACCATCCGGCAAATTAATCCGACTAGCACGATAGGCATGTAAATACTCTTTCGCCGCTGCCTCAGCTGCTTCAGTACTGACGCTTTCAAATAACCTTTGCTTGACGATATTGTAAATTTCAATATCGGTACTGGGACTTAATACCCGTTCTTGCCTTGCCGATGCCCGGATAACTTCATTAAGTTCTGTAGTTTCTTCACTAAAAGTATCCGAGGCTGATGCCAAAGAATAAACCAAAATTAAATTATTGACCGATGCCGCCAAATCCATCAAGGAAAACAGAAACGCCACCACCTGCTTGGCGAGGGTACTCTGTCCCACCAATTTTCCTTCCGCCGCTCTCAAGTAACGGGCAATTTCATCCAAAATAATCACAGTCGGCTTACCAGCAGTCAGCCGTTCCAGCACCGATGTCCCCGGACTAATCCCACTACTATCAGAACCACGCAACAGCTGGTATCCTGCAATTCCACCAATCTGATAGGCTATTTCTCCCCAAAGGGTATAAGTCGTAATACCAGTACTACTATGAAGCACCCCATTTTCTGGATCTAAGTCTCTACCATCAATCGCAGCTACACCTACTGCATATTCTGGGATTAAAGTCAAGTCGGCAAAGCGTTCTAATCCCTCAATGCGTCGCCCTTGCTGGCAAATATGCCAAAGAGCAATCTCATCATGAGTTTTGCCACCACCAAAGCTAGTTTCTAACCGAATCACAGGAGAACCAACTCCTACGCCAGTTAATCGCCCGAAAACTTCCCGAATCAGGGTTTTAATCCCATCGGTAGGAAAGGTATTGGCAAAGAAGGTATTAGCATCTCTATAAACTAAAGGTGCAGTGCCTTCCACAACCGGACGAATTTTAGCAGCAAATAAGTCTACCGAAAGCTCTCCGGCTTGAATTTCTGCTCTAGGAATGCAGGCATTAAATATAGATGGCAGCATTATTTGTTCTTTGTGTTTTATCCCCCCTCACTCCCTCACCCCTCACTCCCTCACCCCTCATCCCTCATCCCTTAATGAGAGCCTCAGAGCGATCGCTTATGGTTTCGTCAAATATTGCCCCTCGCCTGAGCAATACTAGTTTCATTTCCTCAGAAATTCCCTGGTTACTAGCAAACTCTGCATTTACGACATTTGCCCCGCGCAAGTCAGCATCATTCAGATTGGCACCGCTAAGATTAGCCCCCCCTAGTTCGGCAATGCTCAAGTTGGCACGGATTAAATTGGCACTACCTAGATTAGCCAGGTAGAGGTTGGCAAGGCTCATATCGGTCAGGCTCAAGTCAGCCCCCCGCAGGTCAGCACCGCTAAGGTTCGTGCGGATCAAGTCGGCTCCCTGCAAACTAGCACGGATTAAATTAGCATGGCTCAGAGTTGCTCGAATCAGATTAGCACGGCTCAAATCGCTGAGGCTCAAATCAGCACCTCGCAGGTTGCTACCGATCAGTTTGGCATTGCTCAGTTTGGCTTCGTGCAGGTCGGCTTCGGTTAGGTTGGCATAACAGATATCAGCACCTTGCAGATCAGCCCCTCCCAAATAAGCACGCACGATATAAGCTCCTGTGAGGTTAGCTCCCCTCAGGTCAGTACTACCCAGATTCGCCGCCCTGAGTTTTGTATCGCGTAAGTTAGTTCTATAAAGGTTGCCGAGGGAGAGATTGGCTCCTCTGAGATCGGCAAAGCTCAGGTTAGCATAACTCAAGTCTGCACCGCTGAGGTTAGCATCGCTCAGGTTGGCACTGTCCAATTGGCTACCCTGTAGGTGAGCAATCCTGAGTTCAGCGCCTCGGAGATTGGCACTCCTGAGGTCAGCCCTCTTTAGATTAGTACCAATGAGATCCGCTCCTCGCAGATCGGCACCCCGGAGGTTGGCTCCTTCCAGGTTAGCTCCTCGAAAATTGGTGCCTCTAAAGTTACCCTCAACCAAGTTAGCGGCACTTAGATTAGTATCCCTCAGGTCAGACTCCGCAAAATCTTCTGCTAGATTGAGACCCACCAAGGCCGCTAACTGAGCCAGGTTATCGGTTTCTGCTGCTAAAATGCGCTGGATCGGGACTTGCAGTTCTCTTAAATATTGGTCATCCGTCATAGTGCAACTTGGCTCGACTGAGATAGGGCTGAAATTGGGGTTCCAATAAACGCTGAATAATCAGTCTGTCTAACACTGCCCTTTTATTGCGACTAAGATCTGGCGGCCACAACCCCTCAGCATCGGTTAGACAAATATCCCGTCGGGATACTTCAAAGATGGCTTCTACACGACAGGGAAAAGCGGTGATAGTCAAGGTAGCTAGCTTCACCTTATTGAGCAAGCCTTTTAATACTGGTTCGCCCCTCTCCTCTTCAAATATCCAGGTAGGATTCTCTTCAGAAACCTTAACGGTGATGTGACAGACACTGGCTTGGTTGAGACTGGTTGTGTCTGAAGGTTGCCCTGAAACCATTGGGGTGCGATCGCTCGCTTTTGTTACTACCAAAGCCGAATTGCTATTACGAGAGAGGCGATCAAACTTCTTTGGCTCTTTATTTTTAGCCGACTCTGGCTCTAGTGTTAACCTAACCAGTTCCACCGAACCAGCCAGCTGTCGGGACTCATGAGGAATTTCCCCATTTTCCAGCTTGAGTCTAAGTTCTCCACCTTTAAGTCCGAATTTAACGCGACCTTCCCTGAGGGGTTGCCACTGTTCGTTAAAGCGGATGGTTAAGTGCAGGTCAATTTGCGACCTTTGGAGTGTGGGCAAAAGCTCCAAATAGTCGGGGTTTTCTGGTAGAACTGGAATTCCTTCCAACTGCACGAACAAGCAATCCGGGCATTTGTTCTCAGGCTCCGGCTGCGGCTTTGTTGAAAGGGAGGATGACATTCCCAAGCACCGAATCACTAGGACGTTAATTAATAAGGTACATGAGAGTGCCCTCTATTTTCTGACTGCCATAATTAAGCTTTACAATCTTGGTGGGGTGTGGGGTTATCTCCCAGATAAAGTGTTAGCACAGAGGATACCTGAAGCAGCAACGGCTGGTACGCCAATTCCTGGCATGGTACTATCTCCAACTCGATATAAGCCACGGATGGGGGTTTGGCAGTTGGGGAACGTCCCTTTGCCAGCAGCAATGGCAGGGCCATAAGTACCTTGGTAACGGCGCAGGTAATGGGAGTGGGTGAGAGGGGTGCCGATTAATTCTAGGACTATCCGCTCTCGAATGTCTGGTATGACTCTTTCTAACGCCTGGAATAAGGATTGCGATCGCAACTTTTTCTTCTCTTGATACCCTTCATCTCGCTGCCAACCGTGGTAAGGTTCTAAGGTGTAGGCATGAACTACATGATGGCCTAATGGAGCAAGATGGGCATCCCATACCGAAGGAATGGAAATCATGCAGGTATTACCTGGTGCTGTAATATCTTGATGGGCATCATGAACGACTACGTGATGTCCGGTTAGCTCTTCTAACCCCTCTGCTCTAATCCCCAGATGAAGGTGCATAAAACTATCAACGGCGGGTGTTGCTAGAGACTGCTGGCGATAAGAGGCGGGTAAGTCTTCTGCTCGTAAAAGTTTGGTATAGGTATCCCAGATCGTGGCATTGGAAATAATGATAGGTGCTTCGATTACCTCCCCTTGACGCAACCGCACCCCAACAGCTTGACCCCCTGCCACCAGAATTTGCTCGACATGAGCATTTAATCGCAACTTACCGCCCCAGCATTCCAAACCTTGCACTAAGGCATTTACAATTGCACCACTACCACCAACAGGATATTCAACACCTGCACGCGATCGTTCTCCTAACATAAATGCGACTTCTGGGGCGATGGTGCCGCGTGCTTTTAATCCCGATAAAAGAAAGCATTCTAAATCTATTAACCGCCGCACCCAAGGATCGCGCACGGTTTTGTCCATGACTTCACCGACAGAACTCTGGATCGTACCGAGTTGGGGCAGTAATTTTAACAGAGCTGGCAGATAGCGTCCGATTAAGATGGGGATAACCTGCCAATCGGATCTGAGAGCAAGAATGGGAATATTCTGCAATCCTGCATAGAGTTCCAACAGGCGTTTTTCAAATTGGGCTAGTTCTTTTGCTCCTTGAGGGGTAATTTCAGCAACTGCTTCCCGATAGCGTTCGAGGTTGGAGTATACCGGAAAGGTGCCTTCGGGAAAGTGGTAATGTCCTAAGGGGTCATAGGGAATGGTTGGTAAGGATTCTCCTAAAATATCTAGCACTTGACGTAAGGGGTTGAGGCTGGGGCGTTGGTTGCCCAAACCGCAGTAAAATGAAGGGCCAGAATCGAATTCAAATCCTCGTCTGTGAAAACTATGAGCAGCACCTCCGGCAATGGCGTGGCTTTCACACACCAATACTCGCTTGCCGTAACGTGATAGTAAGGCGGCAGCGGTAAGCCCACCAATCCCGCTACCAATGACAATGTTATCTAGGCTCATTTGGCTCTCCCGTACTTGTGGTGAAAAACGCCTTTTTGGTGATGGGTAATTGGTAATTTCTTGCGCAGTAAGCGTTTGGCATTATTAATCAGTTATTATTTATCACCATATATAGCGGTTCCCACTATCGTGAGGTACACCAGAGTCTTTGATTTAAACCTTTCAGCTTTCAATTTGTACCTCACGACCACGAGAAAGGCTATATAAGGGTGTGGGGTGTAGGGTGGGGAGAGAATTGGCCAACACTTCACCCCACTCAAAACTTAAAACTCTACCTGGCATTCCGTTGCCTCGACCCAACCTACAGTAGTTTTTGCTATACCCTACACCCTACACCCTATTTCCTGGTACTCAAATGTTAATGCTATTGGGAATTAGGGATGGTTTGAGGAATACATAGGGTTGGCTGCGCTTGGCGTTGCGGATGTTAATGCGGTCTTCGATTAGGTGCAGGTTTCTTTGGAAGGAATTGATAATAGGTGCAACTCTGGGGTCTTGGAAGTCTCTGCGATCGTAATATCCCAGACGATTGTACTGGAATGCGGTTAGAAAGTAAGTAAGTTGCAGTTGGCTGACTGCTTGCTGTTTGGGGGGGAGAAACTTCAAAAGATGGGGAGAGACAAACTTAAAAAACTCTGCATTATCAATCTCTAACTGGGCAGTCTCCTTAGTTTTCGGCGGGAGTGCATATCCTGCCGCAGGCATGTTAGGAGTGAATGCTTCGTAGTCGTACTGCGGATAGTTTACGGCGGCGTGTTGTGGGCCACAAGTAAATATAATTTGCGTGACAATGTTTACCAATTCTTCCAAGGTATCCAGTTTGCCATCTGCGGTTAACCCTTTCACGCGACCCCCATCCCAGGCGGTGACATCCTTCGCCCATCGCTGCAATTCGTAATCGTTAAAAACATCACTAGCTGCCTTATAGTAGAGGCTCAGATAGTCAGTTGCAAATTGATGAATGGCCTCCCACAGGAGATAGGCGTCATCCCGGTAAGGATAGTCTGGCAAAACATCCACCTCATCCACACCTCGATGCTTCAGTTCAGTAGGTAGTGCCGCATCCTTAAATTCCGAGTTCTGGAATGACTCCACAACTAGTGACAGGGAGGCTTTCAAGGTGCCAGCGAAAATTTTATCAACAAAACCTCCTGGATTAATCAACTCAAATCTGGCTAACTCATTAATAGCGAGGGTGAATTGAAAGTGCGGTTTTAGCAAGACACGCAGGGGATGGTTATCTGCTAATTGCCGAGCGGTTGCTAAGACAAAGGGTGCGATGGTAAGGTGTGTGCGAGCTAGGTGAGAAATAAGTTCGTGATGGTTAAAATCGGCGATCTGGACGAAAGTCTTGGCAATTGACCAGTTTGGCTCGTCGAGTCGGGTAAAGATGGGGTTGTCTGGTCCTGGCTTTTGGTGAAGCTGAATGGCTACCGGAACTAACACGCCGCGATCGCTATAACCTGTAGACTGCCAGTAGTATAGAGCCAAGGGAGCCGTGATATATTTTTGCCAATGCTGATAGCGTCCGGGTTGCATTCCTTCCAGCATGGCATAGTCAGCTAGATACAACCTTCCTTCCTTGGCTGCACCTTCTAGGGTTGTTTCGGTATGAACTACCTGTTGGAATAAAGCATCCGTGACTGGAAATTGCTGAATCAGTTGTTGCAATTTAGGATAGTCCACTCGCTCTATGATCAAGGGGTTAGGCCCAGCAATACGCTGGCGAGCAAACTCAGTATCTAGTAGGAAGGTTTTGGTACTAGCGGGTTTTGGCAGCAGGGGTTCGCCTAAAAATAGCTTTTCGTAGTCATCCAGATGATCGAAGGGGTCAAATAAATTTCCTAACTCAGCGGTAGATAGGTTGAGTAGAATCTTACTAATGGCCCTAAATTGCTGCGCTTGGTACTTAGCAGTGAATGCCTCAGAGATCGGCACCTCGTCTGCATAAGCCAAGGGAGCTAAGTAGTCGTGATTATATTTGTAGAATTCGCGCTGACGTTCCAAAAATTTTTGGCGTCTGTCGGGGTTGGGGTCGTGTTGTGGGAGCAGTGGAGTCATAGCATTCTACCTTCCTGAGAAGGATGAGGAATGAGGGCTGAGAGAAAGGATGCCCAATGCTCTATCCCATTTCGGCGGGTTCGTCCTTTCCTCAGTCACTCACTCAGTTTCACGATAATTATAAGAATAACGCTGAAAAACCCGCAAAGGTTTTGACGAGCCCCCAGATTTTGCGGGCGCTAATTGGGGTAACGTTTTATGTTTATTGTTTATATTTTTTTTTGAATCGCACGGTTATTGAAGTGTTTGTATCTCTTTCCCATTCTATAAAAAAATAATTATCCGTAAATTTGATATTATTAATGGCATATCTTAGTATTTCTTCAGCAGACTTCGGTGTGAGGCTTCTACGGTGATCTCACTCCGAAGTCCGATTTAGGGGGGAGAGTCTCAGCAACCAATCCTAAGCTCGTTTTCCATCAGAAGATTTACTCGTAAAACGATACCAAGTAGCTAAGAGACCAACAGAAAAGGTACAAGCTAAGGCGAAGGTGAAGAAGGTTTCAGCGGGTGACATAAGGATATCCAGATTATTGAGATCAACAAACAATTGGTACTATTAGTTCTTATATCATCCGTTCCAGATAGCAATCAGGATTATTGGCTAGATCATAATTATTAACTTAATTAAAGTTGTACTCAAAGCTTAAAACTCTAAGCCGATAAGGGTTTCAAAAATTCTGGGGAGCATGGGAGCTAGTGTTTCTGGACTTGGGTACTAGTATTTTAGAGCAGGGGGGCTGGCATTGTTGTACTCAATGCTAAACCCAATCGTGGTGTAAGTTGAAGGCAATTTCAGCCAATTTTTTTTCCAGAGTAGACATGTACTCAAAATTTATCTGGGATTAATCTAGCCCAGAAGTAAGTTAAGAAATTTTTAAGCCATCGGCTGCAACTACCTACCGCTCTCATCCCCCTCTTCCCTCTCCCTGTTGCCTTTCCCCTATTTTTTAGTCCATTTCAACAATGGACTTGAGCTATAAGCCCGGAGTGTAAAACTCCGGGCAGGCTTAAGTCCTGAGCCAGATAGTTTCCTTTAGGCTTTGTCTCCTAACACCTGTTGTTTGATCCTGTTAATTTCTCCCCACAACTCTTGCCGATCTGAAGCCTTAAGTAAATAGCGGTAAACAAACCAGATCAAGTAAGTAAGTCCAATCAACTCCAAGCTCAAGCCCATCAAGGGGATATTATCTAGAGCATCCAAAATAGCCAGAACTACCTTGGCTGTAATAATCGTTCCTACAATGAGAGCAACGATCGTGATGGGCTGCTTGTATTCATTAAAGAATTCACCCAGATAATCGGGTAGATTCTCTAAAAAGGCTATAACTTGTTTGCTAATCCGCTCCATTTCAGTTTCAGGCTGAGGAGGTGCTAGCAGCGGAACATCTCCCGTTGCTGCTTCTAGGCGATTGAGTTCGGTGGTTGTGAACTCTGGAGTATCGGCGTATCCTGGTTCTGGTAATTTGGTTTCCATAGTTTTCCTATTTTGTGAAAAATGACAGTACTTTCAAGGGCTGAGTTTCTTTGATTCCCTGCTGGGCGTTCCTTGGGAAAGCAACTGTTTTGTTAAGAATCTTTGAGTAAGAATCTTGGAGAGTCATGAAAGGTACTTAGGAGCAGGGATTTGATGAGAAGCTAGTTTGGAATAAACCGACTCCTACACTTAGCCCTCAATCGTTGTTAGCAACTCCCTAGCTTAAGGAGTTTTCTCCCGGCGGTCAATAACGATAACATCAGGATGTTCGCTAAGACGCTCTGTCGCATAGGAGGTGGGGTGGGTATCCACAACTGGCGCGTCGTCAGCCTTATCCTCGACATAACCTACGCGATCGCTATCCCCATCAGCAATATCATAGATAGCAAAGTCTTCAATTCCCCTCCTGTGCAAAATTGCCTCAGCAGGATGAATTTCGTCTTCCGTGCCTTCTAATATAATCAGGTAATGTCCCTGAACGATGCGATCGTTATAATTTCTGGCGCTGTCTTCCGGAACTCCCAAACCGACTAAAGCACCAACCACTCCACCCGTTGCCGCACCAATCGCACCCCCCAACAGAGCATCACCGATAACAGATGCTACAGCACCGCCAGCTACAACAGGGCCTATTCCCGGAACGACTAACGAACTCAAAGCACCGATCAAACCGACAAAACCCCCTACAGCACCACCTGTTAGGGCCCCTGTTACTGCACTTTGTCCAACTCCACTGTGAGAGCGTTCATCAACATCAACACCTCCAATCTGATGATGTCCGTTATCGTCCCGTGCGATGATAGAGATATTATGCATCGGAAAGCCAGAAGTTTTTAGTTCATCAATCGCCACTTCTGTATTCCTGGCACTTGAAAATACGCCGATCGCACGCCTTAGTTTACCTAGAGCCATCTTACCCCCTCTCAACCTGGGAAAAATAGTTGGTGTACCCATTTGGGAGTGCCAACCATTCTATTTCTATAGTTTTGAAGCAGTTATTCCCTCAATCGATAGGAGTAACTAAGGTCTCTAGCTTGAAAATAGGGAATAGAAAGAGGGGGAAGAGGCAGAAATTCTCCTCACCTCCTCACCCCCTGATCTCCTCCAGCTGCTCGAGCTGAATGTTGAGGTACTTATGTTCAATAACAACGAGCAATTACCAATTACCAATTAGCCATTGTCTCACACCGCTTCCCGTTTCTGAGTATCCAGACGAGTAATCACGGGTCGATGATGACTGAATCGTTGCTCTAAAACCATGTTATAGGCTCGTTCGTACTCATCAACCATCGTATTGACGCTAAAACGCTTTAAAACGTAGTCCCGGCAATTTTGACGGTCTAATTTCATGGCGGCAGGAACTGCTTCAATCATAGCTTCCAGGGTATCGCACACAAATCCAGTCTCACCGTGGGCGATGACCTCTGGGACTGAGCCAAGCCCTCTGCCAATCACTGGGGTTCCTGTTGCCATAGATTCAATCATCACTAGGCCAAATGGCTCTCGCCAGGTAATGGGGAATAGGGTGACGGTGGCACTTCCCAATAGCTGCACTTTCTGTTCGTGGGAAACTTCGCCCAGATACTGAATTTGCTCCCCATCAATAAGGGGTTGGATCTGCTCGGAGAAATACTTTTGGTCTACTACATCAACTTTCCCGGCCATTTTCAGGGGCAGACCAGTAGCACGGGCAATTTTTATGGCGTCTTCCGGCCCCTTTTCTGGAGAGAAGCGTCCGATAAAGGCCAGATACGGGGGTTGTGTCGGCTCTGGCTGGAAAGGATATTCGGCTGGATCGATACCGTTGTAGACCGTGGAAACGTAATTAAGACCCAGTCGTGGTTCCCGCTGGGCATCGCTAATGCTGATATAGGGTTGCTCTGCAAATCTTCGGAACATTTTCTCGTTATCTGGTGTGAAAACGCCGTGAGTTGTGTGAACGGTCGGTGTTTTCACAAAAGCCGCATAGGGTAGAGATGCAAAGCCTACGTGGGAGTGAATAATATCAAAATGATGCGCTTGATGGTAGAGCTCGTAAAGCATCATTTGCTCGTAAAGTACTGGCTCCTTAATGGTTCCATCTAATCTCAACGCTTGGTGGTGAACTGAGATGAGATTCGCCTTGCTAATGGAGTCTCCAGAGGCAAATAATGTTACGTCATGACCGCGTCGAACTAATTCATCCGTCAGCAAACTGACAACCAGTTCAATACCGCCATAGCGAAAAGGGGGAACACGTTCCCAAAGCGGAGCAATTTGAGCAATTTTCATAAGTGTATAGCAGAAAAAGGGGTCTTTGAAAAGATGGCGGCCTCTACCTTATATCTTCTTAAAGATATTTTTACAAACGGTTTTTGTCAAGTCCGTTTAATTGGCACTCTTGACTACGCCACTGGGGTTGAAGCTGCTGCTATCCTTTCTCAATTAAACGGTAATTAATGCAAACTACTCTCCAGCTCTGTGCCCTTATTAGTGACAATGTTAAGCTGTAATTGGTTGTCAGCCTTGAATAACCAGTTCAAGAGTGAGGTTCTCAGGAATAGAGATATGCCATTCATAATGGTATTCTGACCCCACCTGCATGGAACAAGCCGAAAAGTTTTCATCTGAAGCTTCTCACCCCTGCTCCCTATAGGTCACCAAAAGTTAGCTGTTCCCTAAGAGTCAACTCAAATTATAAACTCCTGAACTTCTGTATTATTCTGTTTAGCCCTGAGCTATCAGTAAATCCTAGCCTCAATCAAGCCCAAGCGCGAAAATGCTAAAAAAATCGAGCTTTTTACTACCAAGAAAAAACTTGTGTTAGTAAAAAGCTCTCTTGCAGTGTTGCTCCAACAAGGACTATCCACGACTTAGTTTTAAGATAGATAGATATTCTCACGAGAAAATCTCTCTAAGGAAAGATTTTTCTAATTTCTTGCTTGCCACACCACCCCTATTGCCGCGCTCGTTCATGATGATAACTGAGGCAGATGCAATGATGCAATGGGGGAGGTAGCCTCAAAAATGAAGGAATCCAGGAGTCAGCCTCATGCAATTCATTCTTGATCCATCGATCGCCGACAAAATTCGTAAGATGAAGGAACGAGTACGGTGGCAAGACCCATTAATTGTCAAACAGCAAATCGATCAAACCCGATTCGTTTTGGATGATGGCACGGCAGACAGTCCAGAGTTCTCGTTTTTAGTTGTGGGTGATAGTGGTTCCGGACGCCATTGGGGCTACAATCCCCAACGACAGCTGGCCAAACTGATGGTGGCTAATCGCGATAACTGCCGTTTCCTGTTGCACACTGGTGATGTGGTTTATTTAGTGGGATCTAGGGAGTACTACCAAGACAACTTTATTAAGCCTTATCAAGAGTTCCTGGTCGGTGGCGAAGATCCCAAAAGCATTGCCTATGACCAGATGATCTTTAACTTGCCTATCCTACCCGTTCCTGGTAATCATGATTACTATGATCTGCCGATTGTCTTCGGACTGATGGCCAAAGCAGCTTGGCCGCTGCGCAAATTGCTCCGATCTCAAATCGATCTCGATATTGGCTGGCGGGGTTCCCATCAAGGCAGAACCTATGCCAAAGCCTTCCTTGACTATCTCCAGGGTTTCCAGAACAAAGAGGAGTTAGTGCGTCATCTCGACCGTCATTATACAGGTGAGACCGATACAGGTCGCTGCCTGCGCTACCAACCTGGACGCTATACTCGCTTACCCAACCGTTATTACACTTTTCGCTATGGCGGGATTGACTTTTTTGCTCTCGACTCCAATACTTTTAATGCCCCATTACCGATTCCGGCAACACCAGAGGGAGAAGCCTTTCGTCGCCTCCAGGAAAAGCGCCGGGAAGAACTGGATCTCGAAAAACTGCGAATTTTAGAAATTTCAGACACCCTGAACCCTAATAATCCTGGCGAAGCCGAACAACTTGATGACCTGGAGACGCAACTAGAACAAATTGAAGAAATGACGCTCGATATCAATAAACAGTTGGCCTCTAACCGAGAAACAGTTATCGATATCGAACAGCTTGATTGGTTACGGCAAAGGCTGATCGAGTCCTGGAATACCAAGGAGGTACGGGGACGCATCCTCTATTTCCACCACCCCCCCTACGTGACCGAGACAACGAAATGGGATCAAGCGCAGACCTTAGCCGTTCGCCACCATCTTAGGCAGGCATTGGATGGGGTTGCTGAGGCTGTTGGTTCCCTAGCAGAGGATCGTGGGATTGTCGATCTGGTTTTGTGCGGTCACGCTCACTGCCTGGAATATCTGCGCACCGTTGATACCGGACATGCTGATTCTCACCTGCATTGGATTATCTGCGGCGGCAGCGGGTACAGCCTCCGCCGCCAGCGGAGCGAGGGGCCGAACTTGATGGAACCCTTTGGTTTGAGTGCAAACGCTTCTACTCATCTGGTTGCCAAATCGCAGTTCTTTATCGGTAGGCACGGTCACGGTTCTAAAAAGCGACGACCCTACTCGTTTTTGCGAATCAATGTCCGGGATGGCCGACCTCCTAAGTTTCAGGTTCAACCTTTTATTGGGGAACGATTTCAGGGACAGTGGAGCGATCGCTATATGGAGCCGTTTTTAATTTAAAGGGACTAGCTTGGAAATAGGGGTCAGGGAGTGAGGGAGTGAAGGGGT
>DNXU01000513.1:39065-39958 GCA_003505715.1 Cyanobacteria bacterium UBA8803
GGAGTGAAGGGGTGAGGGAGTGAAGGGGTGAGGGAATGAGGGAGTGAAGGGGTGAGGGAGTGAAGGGGTGAAGGTAGTGAGGTAGGACAGGAACTAACTAACATAATTATTTATCAATCTTTCTCATCTCCCCAGCTCCCCCACTCCCTCACTCCCTCACTCCCTCACTCCCTCACTCCCCAGCTCCACCATTGCCTTTAACTTGCTAACTTCGCGAGCATGGTTGCCAGTTTACTGCCAAGCTGTTCCACCTCTGTTTGCTGTTTCGGGTCTTTCAATTGGCCATTTTCATCAAAGGCTTCAAACGCTTTGGGAATCGCCTTTTGATCGGGCAGCACTAGGACACTAATATTACTGAGAATTGACCGAATATGAACTAAACCCCGCAAGCCTCCCAAAGCTCCTGGTGAAGCGCTCATAATTGCTGCCACCTTATCTCGGAAGCAAGCCAGCGATGGTTCTTCTGCCTCCGGACGAGATGCCCAATCTATCGCGTTTTTTAGTACGGCGGTAATTGAGCTATTATATTCTGGGGAGGCGAGGAGCAATCCTTGATGCCCCTTCATCAGTTCTTTAAACCTGCGAGCATTTTCCGGAATCCCTTCTTTAGCCTCCAAATCTTCATCAAATAAGGGCATGGGCAAATCGCGCAAGTCTATGTAGGTCACCTCTGCGCCTGCTGCCTTGGCTCCTGCGGCAGCAATCTTTACCAACGTCTTATTGTAAGAACCTTCGCGGGTACTTCCGGCAAAAGCAAGGATCTTCGGTGGATTTGACATAATTTAATTCAGATAATTCACTGGTAGTAATATTACTGAATTTGAATAGGAGTGATCTCTCAACCGATTTTCCTGGCTATCTGCGAGAAAATGTATCTTCTGTTACATGGTGAT
>DNXU01000513.1:40101-62568 GCA_003505715.1 Cyanobacteria bacterium UBA8803
CCAATTACCAATTACCAATTTTAGATTTACTCATCACTGCTTTTGAGAAAGATTTATCTATTGTTGAGTTAGACTGACATGATAGGAGATATTAAACCTTTATCCAGGCGATTCACAACATCGAGATCGAATAGAACGACTTTTTGATATTCTGGAAACTGCCCTTTATAGAGACGCACGGCAACTTGACCTAAGGTTTCACTGAAGAGAATCTGCTTAAATAAAATATTCTCTGTCAACGAGATGATATGAGCAGCAGTAGCTAATTCTCCTTCTAAGCCAAAGTCCACATTGAGCTTGATATGATGCATTTCATGAATGCAGCGGAAAATCATGTTAACATCTGGCCCTAGCAGATCTGATTGATTAAATTGAGTACTGATCTGCAATTTTCCTATATTAAAATCAGCGTAGATATCTTCTAGACACAGCTCTTCTCCCCTTAAATAAGGGATGAATTCAACATACTGGAAATCTATTCCTGGTAGTTCTACTTGGGCTAAGTCAACAATAAATTGCCGAAAACTCTTAACTACACAAGAAGGGACTTCATAAGCTGGAGTAGCGATATAATGTTGAGCAATGTCTTCAATGTTCATTAGACTCTTCTAGAGTAGATGTTGCCTGGTAATACGGAAGTAATCCAAATGTCTTACCTTCGATGTGAAGGATTGACAATTTTAATGTGGTGTTGTTTTACTCCCTTTAATTTTGTTATTGTCGAGCCTCAAAAACTTCCAGGCAACCACGTAACTTTATGGCTAAAGTTATGAAAAAGCCAGCGTAGATATACTGACGTGGGTTTACGGGGTACGTGTAAAATGGAGAAAGAATCGGCCAATTTTATTGTAAGTATCCAGGCCGACAGGGACGAGCGCTCAAGTGCAGATAACCAATGCATCCTAACGGAAATTAAGAGGCGCTTCGACGCTTGATCCTCAAACTATCAATATCTAATATTTTGGCCGGACAATAAACTTAGTTTCTGACAGCTTAATTATTATTTATAAGTACGATGTGAGCTGCGGTTTTGGATTAGAAATGGCCTACCTTCCTAAATAAATTTACGAGGTTAAGATCTAACGCCTCATAACTCATATCTGATAATATCTGTTTTGTCAACTATTGCCTAATTTTGGCAACGATATACTCCTCTAGTCAGTTTTGAAAGAGGTGATACTGGCATGACAAGGAGATTACTTATGTATGACTTTGCAATCATCGGCGGTGGTATTGTGGGACTATCGACGGGTATAGCTTTGGGTCGGCGCTATCCCAAAGCACGCTTAGTGGTGTTGGAAAAGGAAAACAGCTGGGCCTATCATCAAACTGGCCATAACAGTGGTGTGATTCACTCTGGCATTTACTACAAGCCCGGAAGTTTCAAGGCCAAGTTTTCCCGTGAGGGCAATCGTTCCATGGTGGAATTCTGCCAGGAACAGGGTATAGACCATGAAGTGTGTGGCAAAGTAATTGTGGCCACCAAAGAAAAGGAACTGCCACTGCTCGATAACCTTTACCATCGAGGTTTGGAAAACGGCTTAAACGTCACCAAGCTCAATGCCGAGCAAGTCAAGGAAATCGAGCCTCATGTCAACTGTTTGGCAGGCATTCGAGTCCCGACCACCGGAATTGTGGATTTCAAGCAAGTCTGCCAGAAATACGCGGAATTGATTGAGGCTCAAGGAGGAGAACTGCACTGCAATACCAGAGTAGAAAAAATTGTGGAAACTGACCAAGGCCAAGTGCTGGAAACTAACCAGGGTCAATTTGAGACGCGCTTGGCGATCAATTGTGCTGGATTGCATAGCGATCGCGTTGCTAAACTAGGGCAGGTCGATCCCCAAGCTAAGATCGTCCCTTTTCGGGGGGAATACTACGAACTCACACCAGAAAAACGCTATCTGGTGAAAGGTCTAATTTATCCAGTTCCTAATCCAGCGTTTCCGTTTCTGGGAGTTCACTTTACCCGCATGATAGATGGCAGCGTCCATGCTGGACCGAATGCGGTATTGAGCCTGAAGCGGGAAGGTTACAAAAAAACAGACTTTGACCTCCGCGACTTTGCAGAAGTCATGACCTATCCGGGTTTTTGGAAACTAGCTGCCAAACATGCTGATGAAGGCATCAAAGAAATGGTTCGTTCCTTCAGTAAAGCGGCCTTTGTCCGCAGTTTGCAACAGCTAATTCCGGAAGTGCAAGCCGATGATGTCATTCCCACCCACGCGGGTGTTCGCGCTCAAGCCTTGATGAATGACGGCAAGCTTGTGGATGACTTTTTGATTATTAAAAGTCACAAGGCTGTCCATGTTTGCAACGCCCCTTCTCCAGCGGCTACAGCTTCTTTGGAAATTGGCAAAGCCATTGTCGAGCAAATTCCTGCACCGTAGCATTTCTAAGTACACCCTTTCAAGTATCGCTCTTTTGTCACTTCAGGAAAAGTATAATCAGGGAAAATCGTTGAAACCCAAGCCCAGCCTATGATAGCGCCGAGGGAGGCTCGACCCACAGTGAAGTTTGTGGACGAATATTGTGAAGACTTATGAAATGGTAATGGGTAATAGGTGATGGGTGATGGGTAATCGGCAAGAAATTCCTGAATAATGACCAATCACCCATCACCCATCACCCATCACCAATTACCAATCACCAATTACCAATCACCCATCACCCATTACTACTTATCAACACAGCTCTGGGAGAGCCTATGCGCAGAAACGGGGATGCGATCGCTATACCGCTTGCTCAACCAATCCAAGATTAACTGATTGACAGCATCTGGTTTCTCATCATGAGGGCAGTGACCCGCATTGGGAATGGCAACAAACTCGACATCCCTGCCCATCTCGCGTTGCTGTTCGTAAATTGCTGCACCAACAATTGGCGTCCATGGGTCATCTTCTCCCCAAAGTACCAAAAGGGGCTGCTTGACTCTGGGCAATAGTTCAGCTGGAGAAGGGCCAGGAGGGGCAGTCAATACTGAGGCAAATACTTGTTGGGCACCGGGGTGGCAGGAGGGCTGGTAAATTAAGTCGATCAGTTCCTCAGTAATTGCTGCCGGATCTCTGTAGACTTGGCTGAGAGTGTTACGGAGGCGCGATTTTTGACGGATGAGGTTAAATAAAAATGGCCCGACGCTTTTGGAACTTACCAGCTTAGTAAAGGCTCCCATGACTACTCGCAATGGCAGATTCAGTTCGTCGGGGCGGTGATTTAGACCTCCGGCACAGTTAATTAAGACGCCACCTGCCGCAATTTCTGGATACTCTGCCACCATCATCAAACTTAGCAGTGCACCAATAGAGTTGCCGATAAATACAGTTGGTTCGCTGATATGAGCGACCCAGAAATCCTTTAACTTTTCCTGCCACAACTCCAAACTGTAGTTCAGCGGAGGTTTATCGGAACTGCCAAATCCTAACAGATCGATAGCAAAAACCCGGTAACCACTAGCAGCTAGTACGGGGATATTCTTCCGCCAGTGCCCAATGGATGCACCAAAACCATGAATTAGTAATAGAGGTTTACCAGTACCCATGATGGTGTATTGAATCTGGTGACCTTGCCAAGTCCAAATCTGCTTTTCCAAAGTGGTTGCTGGTGTTTGCTGTTGTGTAGACACGATTTTTGTGAAGATTCGTTAACTATTTCACGATCATTATCGGGGTTTTGGAAAGATTTGGCAGCAATGGGAACGTTTAAGTCAATTTATTGTCAAGACCAACCGTTTATTGTTTGGCATGGGATTTATGAGTTCGAGTGTTTCGGTGTTACTAAATGGGGTGGTGGTGACTGTAGCGGGCATAGGCATTGCCACCGCTGCGCCCGCCCCAGCAAATTCATTGTCAGACCAATTTTCCACTCACAGGGGTAATTTTGAGCTAGCATCTGGTAGCCAAAGGGCGAAGGATGAACTCAAGTCGTTGCCAGAATCAGTTATTGAAGCCATCTTCAAGGACATCTTGAAACGAAGTGGGCTAACAGCTTCACAGTTAAAAGTGCTAGAGTTCGAGTCGCAAACTTGGTCAGATGGCTGTTTAGGTCTTGGTGGCCGTGAGGTTGTATGCTCTCAAGCATTGGTTCCGGGTTGGCGTGCGATCATCGCTAGCGAGGAAGGACGCTGGATCTATCGCACTGACGAATCTGGTTCTAAGGTTGTGCTGGAAAAAGAGATGAGCCAAGATGATATGGCTCAATCCGATACCGAAATTACCCGCCAGCGGGTGACCTCTCGTACCGTCGAGACGGTGGAATCAGTCGGTAGCACCAGCAGCCAAAGCAGCCAGACTGTAGGAGGAACTGCTCAAACTACAGTCGGTGTTAGTGCCAGTAGCCAAAGTAGTCAGATTGTAGGAGGCACTGCTCAAACTACAGTCGGTGTTAGTGCTAGCAGCCAGCAGCAGGCAGCCGCAACCCGCAGCAGCGTTCAGGTGAGTTTTTCTGATATCCCTCAAGGGTACTGGGCTAGAGATTTTATTGCCGAACTAGCACGGATGGACATTATTACTGGGTTTCCCGATGGGAAATTCCGTCCTAATGAGCCAGTCACTCGCGCTCAGTTTGCTGCCATGATTCGCAAAGCATTTAAGAAGAGCAAAACCCGCAATGTGAGCTTCCGGGATGTTTCAACTACCCACTGGGCCTACAGCGCGATTCGGCAAGCTTGTGAGATGGGCTTCTTAGGTGTTAATAACCGCAGTCAGTTCAACCCCAATCAAAGCGTGTCCCGGCTGCAAGTTTTACAGTCTCTCACCCAAGGGCTGAACTATTCCTATAGTGGCTCAACCGAAAGTATTTTGCGATTTTACAGCGATGCCACTGCCATTCCTGCCAATCTTCGCAGCTTAGTTGCCGCTGCCACACAACAGGGTATCGTGGTGAACTATCCTAACGTTCGCTCTTTAAGTCCCAACATGGTAGCAACGCGGGCAGAGGTAGCAGCGTTTCTGTATCAAGCCATGGTTAGTACAGGTGATATGATCGCTATTTCCTCACCCTATGTCGTAGATTCAGCAGTCCTGACAGGGGGAACTGTTGAATCGGGTGGAACTGGTGAAGTGCGGGAAGTCGAAAACGATGACAATGACGATGACGATGACAAGCCAGAACGCCGAAACTGCAACCAAGGCATTGGTAATGGTGCAGAAGGTTGTGACCCTGGTAACTCCCGTCCTCATGGCGGCAGTAATGACGAAGGTGGACGGACACCCGGAGGGCGCTAAGATTTTTAACGCCTGATTAAGTTAAAAGTAGACAGGGTTTTTCAGGGTGCCTCTACCTAAACTCGATTTACCTGAATTGCGATCGCTTCAGCAATTACGCCTCATCCCGCTTCAGCTTTAGCGAATTCTAGCAGTAAGGCTTTGGCGATAAACTATATATAAATAGCCGTCATGAACTGCGTACACCAGAACGCATGAAAATTCTTATTCCTTCTGCCATCTACTCTCTGCCTTCTGCCCTCTACCCTGGAGCCTTATTTTCAAGTCAGCGATTTGAACCACCAACTCCTACTCTTGACAGCTTTTATCGGGTTTATCACCCTCAACGCACTGCTCTGGGCAGCGGCAGTGACTGCGCGAAGGTTGACCCAGAAGAAGTTGCGAGCTAGTGAGGCAAAATATCGAGAACTATTTGAGAACGCTGTCCATGGCATCTTTCAAGCCACGCCGGACGCTGGCTATATTAGCGCTAACCCAGCGCTGGCTAGGATATATGGCTATCAATCACCAGAGCAATTGATAGCTGAACTCACAGATATTACCCACCAACTTTACGTCGAGCCTCAACGCTACAGGGAGTTGCAGCAGCGGCTACAGGAAGAGGGTATGGTGTCGGGGTTGGCGTCGCAGATTTACCGCCAAGATGGCAGCCAGATCTGGATTTGCGAAAATGTGCGGGTTGTTCGCGATGAAAGTGGGGCAATCCTCTATTACGAAGGTACTGTTGAAGATATTACCGAGCGCAGGCAAGCTGAGGAAGTAATTGCCCGGAGAAATCAGGAGTTAGAAAATCAATTTGAAGAACGAACGGTAGCGTTAAGGGCAGCCAATCGTCAACTGCTAGCCGAGGTAGTGGAACACAAGCGAGTCGAACAAGCCTTACGGGAAAGTGAGGAACGGTTTGCTCTAGCCATCCAAGCTAATGATAGCGGACTCTTCGATATTAACTTCAAGACCAACGATTACTATTACTCGCCACAATTTAGGAATTTGATTGGCTATCCCTTAGAGGCAGTCGGGCCTACCTTCGATGAATTCATGGCTCTCGTTCATCCTGAGGATCTACCTGCTGTCGAAGCAACGATGGATGCTCTGTTTGCTGGATACATATCCCAGTGGAAACTAGAGTTTCGCATGTTCCATTCCAACGGTTCCACTCCCTGGATCTTCTCGCGGGGATTGGTACTCCGGGACGATAGCAGTGACGTAGTACGGATGATCGGGACTCACACCGATATCAGCGATCGCAAACAGGCAGAGGCAGCACTGCGCGATCGCGAAGAGCAATTCCGTCAGCTAGCGGAAAACATCCGTGAGGTATTCTTTTTGAGCGCTGCGGATCTGAGCCAGATGTTCTATGTCAGTCCTGCCTATGAAGAAGTCTGGGGGCGTCATCCAGCGAGTCTGTACGACCAACCTAGCTTCTGGTTTGATAGTATGCATCCTTACGATCGCGATCGCATAGCAGCAGCTTGGGGGCGACAGATTCAAGGGGAGCAGGATTTTGAGGAAGAGTATCGCATCGTGCGACCTGACGGTTCAGAGCGTTGGGTATGGGTGAGGGCCTTTCGCGTCTTGAATGAGGCTGGTGTGGCAGTACGCATTGCTGGCATTGCTGAAGATATCACCGAACGCAAACGCTCGGAAGTGGAATTGCGCCGCCAAACCCTACAACGGCAATTATTTGCAGAAATCACCCTCAAGATCCGTCAGTCGTTGCAGTTAGACGCCATTCTGCAAACCACAGTTATGGAAGTGCGTCGGATACTTCAGGTTGACCGAGCCATCATCTACCAATTAATGGGGGATGGATCGGGCACCGTCGTTACCGAAGCGGTGGTGCCTGACTGGCCGGAAATTGAAGGGCAGATAATTCATGACCCTTGCTTTGCTGAATCTTACTTAGAGCAGTACCGTCAAGGGCGGATTTCTGCTATAGTAGACCTTCTCAAAGCTCGAGTGCAACCTTGCCACGTAGAACTGCTGCAACCGTTTGGTGTGAGAGCCAATTTAGTGGTGCCTATCCTTCAGCGAGAAACCCTTTGGGGATTGCTGATCGTCCATCAATGTAATGGGCCCAGGCAGTGGGAGAATTTTGAAATCGAGTTATTGCGCCAACTTGCCGACCAGGTCGGGATTGCCTTGGCTCAGAGTCAACTGTTGGAGCAGGAAACCAAAACTAGCCAGCAATTAGCAGAGAAAAATCTCCATTTAGAACAAGCCAGACTGGAAGCCGAAGCAGCCAATCATGCCAAAAGTGAATTTGTGGCGAACATGAGCCACGAACTTCGCACTCCTTTAAACGGCATTTTAGGATATGCTCAAATCCTCAAACGAGAACCGAATCTTACTACCAAGCAACAGCAAGGATTGGAAATTATTGAACAGTGTGGCGAACATTTGTTAACTCTGCTCAATGATATCTTAGACCTTTCCAAAATTGAAGCCCAGAAAATGGAACTTTTCCTGAGCGATTTTCAGTTTCCTCATTTTCTGGAAGCCATTATCGAAATGGTACGCATCCGTGCCGAACAAAAAAATATTGCCTTTAATTACGAAACCCTGTCTCCCCTCCCGCAAATCGTGCGCGGGGATGAAAAACGATTGCGCCAAGTACTAATTAATCTGCTGGGCAATGCCGTGAAATTTACAGATACAGGTGGGATAACGTTTAAAGTTGGTTATGTTATGGAGAGTAGGGGAGAAGAATTTTCCCTCTCTCTCGGTTCCCCACACCTAGTTCCCCGCACAATGCGGTTTCAGATCGAAGATACGGGCATTGGCATGGCCGCTGACCAATTAGCAGAAATCTTTCTACCATTTCACCAACTTGGTGACAGTCACAGTCGAGTTGAAGGCACTGGGTTAGGGTTAGCAATCAGCCAAAGATTAGTCCAGCTCATGGGGGGTGAATTGAGGGTAGAAAGTATCTTGGGTCAAGGCAGCGTGTTTTACCTGGAGTTAGAGTTACCCCAAGTGCCGCAATGGCAGCCCACTGTGGCAGTTGACGAACGAGCTATTGTGGGTTTTCGAGGCCACCCGCGTAAAGTGTTAGTTGCCGACGATCAGTGGCAAAACCGTTCTATCTTTGTTAATCTACTTTTGTCCTTAGGATTTGATGTGATAGAAGCAACAGATGGGCAAGACTGCATCCATCAAGCCCAACAGGCCAAACCCGATGCGATTGTAATTGACCTGGTAATGCCGGAAATTGATGGCTTAGAAGTTACTCGGCGGCTGCGGCAGTTACCGGAATTCCAAGAGGTTGTAATACTGGCTACATCGGCTAGAGTTTTTCCGGATAAACAGCAGGAATGTTTGGCAGCAGGCTGTAACGGTTTTATCCCTCAACCGGTACAGGCCGACTATCTGTTTGCTCAGTTACAGTTGCATCTAGGGTTAGAATGGATTTACGAATCCAAGGAGGAGGATGCGATCGCGGCTACTCCAGCAGAAGTAGGAAAAAGCCAAGACCAAGCGAGTTCCGGTCAAAGATCTGAGTTGTCCCTCCAGACTGCTGAAATTGTGGCTCCCCCTCCAGAGAAACTGGCGATCCTTTACGAACTGGCCATGATGGGCGACATTAGAGGCATCAGCGAACAAGCTCAACAACTCGAACAATTAGATCCTCAATTCGTGCCTTTTGCCAAAAAACTGCGTCGATTAGCCAAAGGCTTTCAGGAAAAACAAATCCTAGAACTGGTAAAAAAATATATGCCAGACCGCAATTGAACTACCGTTTTTTTGAATAGAGAATAGCAGGTATTCTGTTATTTAGAATGCTAAACTAACAATGACATACCCATTAAGCAAACATATTTCAGCAATTATACGGATGAAAATTCAGCAATTATGCTTAGATGTTAAATCAAAAACTCGATTAACAATTTAAATAGACACTGTCTAGACAGTACCAATACACATTAGAAGTGCATCCATAAGTAATAACATTTACTACTTAGAACGAGCGGAAAATCCCTGAAATGATTACACAGCCAAGGTTTTGTTATTTGCCAAAAAAGTGCCGCGTGCATCTGCGATTAAATTTTATCATAACAATGCCAGCAAACATCATATAATTTCTCAAACTTAACGGAAGCGATGCGCTCTTTAGTTTTCCCAATAATACCTATTCTATGGATAGGCTGGTTCACCCCCTCAGTTTATGCTCAAATTAGCCCAGACAAAACCCTCAGAAACAATTCAGTTGTTAATCAAGTTGGTCAAGAGTGGCAGATTCAAGCAGGAGAAACTGTAGGTAATAATTTATTTCACAGCTTGAATCAGTTCAATATCAGGACGGGGGAAATAGCCTATTTTATTAACAATAATACAGCTATCACCAATATTATTACTCGTGTCACGGGCGAGAGTAGCTCTAGTATTAATGGGATAATTAAAGCAGACGGGACAGCTAATATATTTTTAATCAATCCGAATGGCATTATCTTTGGCCCTCAAGCACAATTAAATATAGGTGGTTCATTTTTAGCAAGTACTGCTGATAGCATCCTCTTCTCTGATGGCAGTTTTTTCAGCGCAACTAACCCTCAAGTCCCACCTTTGCTAACTGTCAATGTACCCCTAGGCTTACAATTTGGGTCAAATCCTGGCTCGATCGATGTTTCTGGTATAGGACATCCTTTGACAGTGAAAGGAAATCCTAGTACCGCTCCCCTAGAACGAAGCAGCAACAGGTCAGGACTAGAGGTAAAACCAGGTCATACCCTTGCTTTAATTGGTGGAGATGTTAATCTAAATGGTGGAATTTTAACAGGAGAAAGGGGACGGATTGAACTGGGTAGTATTGCTAATGGACAAGTAACTATCAATCCTATGAATCAAGGCTGGATATTGAGCTATCCAGAGGTGGAAAACTATGGAGACATTCGCTTATATAATGCTGCATTACTCGACGCAAGTGGTGGTAGCGGTATCCAAATAGTAGGAAGACAGATAACTATGAGTGATGGCTCTCTCGCTTTTACTAACATTGAAGGCTCTTTGTCTGGAGGGGAGATTAACCTCTTCGCCTCAGATTTAATCGACTTGAGCGGGGACAATCCCAAAGGTATTCCTAGTGGATTAAGAACTCAAGCAGTTGCTGAAGGAAATGGGACTGATATTACAGTGAGCGCCCCAAATTTAATAATCAGAGGTGGAGCTAGCGTAGGTTCTTTTTCCTTCGATAAAGGCAGTAGCGGTGATATCAATATTCAAGTCGATCGAGATCTACAAATTAGGGGAGCATCCCCTTTTAGCAATCAGAGTCTCAGCGCTATTCGGTTGAGAAATTTTGGTGCGGGAAATGGTGGAAACATTACCATATTAACTAACCGCTTGCAGCTTATTGATGGCGGAATTATAGTAAATCAGATTACAGATAGTGGGAATGGAGGTAATATCTCGCTGAAAGCTAATGATTCTGTGGAAATAATTGGCGTAAATCGCGTTAGTCCCTCATCAGAACGCATTCGTAGTGGTATTGGAGTAGGAATAATTGGTCTTGAAAGTACTGGAGATGTTGGTAATTTAACCATAAATACATCTAGATTAAGTGTTCGGGATGGCGGGCGTATTTCTACTACTGTTTCAAGAAGTGGAGTCGGCGGAAATTTAACTATAAATTCCTCTCAATCTATTGAAGTGACTGGGTTTGATCGAGATACTTCACTAATGAGTTTTATCGCCTCATCAGCTTTGGCTAATCTACCGATTCAAAGAATTTTAGAAATCAATTCACTACCTCATGAAAATGCTGGCACTGTAACTATTAATACGCCGAGATTAGTTGTTTTAAATCTCGGTATAGTTGGTGTAGAAAATCAAGGTTTTGGTAATGCAGGAGATCTTAATATAACAGCAGGTGATATTATCTTAGCTCGAGGAGGACGGATTAGTGCTGCTACTAGGTCTGGTGCAGGTGGCAATATTAATCTCAAACTAGTAGACTTCTTATTACTAAGAAATGGTAGCCAAATTACTGCCCAAGCTGGTGGTAGTGGCAACGGTGGTAATATTGCCATTGACTCACCGTTTATCATCGCAGTAAAAGCTGAAAATAGCGATATTATTGCTAATGCTGTGGCGGGAAATGGTGGCAATATCAACATTAAGAATACCGGAATTTTCGGACTAGTTTCCACCAGCGGTTCCCTCAATAATGCCTTCAGTGAAATTAATGCTAGTTCTCAAACTGGCATTCAGGGACTTGTTACTATCAATAACCCGGAAGTAGATCCCACTTCCGGATTAATTAAATTACCAGAAGATGTAACTGACTCGACTAACCGAGTAATTGTCGGTTGTGCCGCAGCTCAAGGAAATTCATTTACAATTACTGGGCGTGGTGGATTACCAGAAGATCCGACGGCAACGATTCGCGGTCAAACAGTTTGGCGTGATTGGCAAGATTTTTCATTAGCCACGGAAGGATTGCATACCTCAGTGAATGGGAGTCAGTCTCCTCAGACCAATGACCAATTACCAATGACCAATGCTGAAAATGCCTCATCCTTGATTAGCGATCGCACCACTCCTATAGTAGAAGCAACAGGTTGGGTAATCAATGAACAGGGAAATGTAACCCTAGTGGCTACTAAAACAAATCCTGATACATCAAGTTATAGAGTGAGTTTACCCAATTGTCACCAATTGTCATCTTTCGGCATACCCCAATCATAAAATCAGACTCTCCCGTACTTGTAGTGGAAAACGGCATTTTTGGTGATGGGTAATTGGTAATTCCTTACCCATTAAGCATTTAGCTTTATCAATTAGTTTTTCTTATCACCACATCTACCAGGAGAGCCTTTTTATCCTGCTTTGAGGAGCCTTACCTCCCATTCGCCAGCGGTCTCCTTAATGGGAGAGGGGGTAGGGGGTAAGGGTGCAAGACCTAGTATTTAAAGGACACGATATTACCCTATAGCCTCATACCGAATCCTTAAGGAAGCTGGAATTGAGTCAAAATAAAAAGCACATACTCTTAAGAAAACTTACTACTTATACGTTCATCACTAATGCCATCCAAGACTTTCATTGTACGCGCCCACGCCCGTACCATCTACAGCAAGCCAGTAACCTTTGTCTGTGCCAAATGCAACCAGGCTACTACTCGCGAGTGCTATCCCGGCACACCACCCAAATATTGCCTGAAATGTGCGCCGAAGAAGAAAACCTCGGTTACCAGAGAATCTGAAAAGGGGATGTTCCACGCCACTCATTACTTGATTGCCAATAGCGGCCAAAAAACCGAAGTTTGCCTGGAAAAATCTCCAGAACCAGGGTGGTACTGGGTCAGAAGTGCTTTAGATTGGTTTAGTGGGGAGTCGATTATCCAGTACCACGACCAGCAGGGATTGCAAAGTCGAGGTGTGCCCCTAGTGGGTTACTCGCTGGAAACTCTACCTACTGGTGCGATCGCCCCCCCGCCTCCACCCCCTGCGGCTGTTGTGATTCCGACACAATCTTACAGCCTCCGACAGATGTGTAAGCGATTTAAGTGTTCCGATCGATTGCTGAGGAAAATGCGGGAATCTAAAGAGTTTACCCAATGGAGTAAATCCAGAGATCCACAAGGGTTGACCTGGGAATATCGACAAGAAAAATACTTTCTTGTGGATAGTGTGACAGATTAGCTGGATTTGAGTAATTGTACTAATTGTCCGGTGGGTTAGGCAAAAGCCGTAACCCACTATGTTCCAAAAAATAACAACGGTGCGTTCAACGCTTCGCTAACCCACCCTAAGATATCAAAATATCATTCTTAAGTTATAAACAGGCATAAATAATACTAATTAATCTATTAATTAGATATATAAACTTAATTCGAGTGGTTTCCCTAACCACCCTATAGGTTTTATATCAAATCCGTTTGATGATTCACATTGTAGAGACATTGCGGTGGAACGTCTTTAGAAGATTATACGTTGCCGACAAGGCAAATGATTAACCTGATTTAGGAATTGATATTAGAGCTGGATTCCCTATAATAATCCCCGCTTAGCCTCTTTCATTTAGAGATAAATATCTTCTTTATAGGAATTTTTTTTAGGGATGGCGAGTCATGAAAATCGACCAAAAACTATTCTCTATTGCCACGATCAAAGATAGCTATCGGCCTTTAAAGATAGCCCAAGTAGCGCCTCCTTGGTTTTCCGTTCCCCCAAAACATTATGGAGGTACAGAATCCGTCATCAGTAATCTTAGTGAAGAGCAAGTTAAGCAAGGACATCAGGTTACTGTGTTTGCCTCAGGAGACTCATATACGAGTGGCAATCTTAAATATTATCTCAAAAAATCGCTATCTGAGCAAGGAATTCCCTGGAGCGACCCTACTGAAGCATACTATCATCTCCTCAGCAGCTTTAGAGAAATAAAACAACATGTCGAGGACTACGATATTGTCCATATCCATCTTTCCTCCGCCTCCGATTTAATTCTGTTTCAATTAGTCTCTCAACTCAAGGTTCCTCATATCTGTACCCTGCACAGCAGATTTCCTTTTGACAGACGAGAAAAATATCGCGGGGAGGGTGATAAGTACTATTTTAGTTTTTCCGAAAATACTCCTTTGATTGCAATTAGTAATAGAGCCAGAGAAAATGCTTTAAGAGAGTCCGGGCTACCTCTTAATGTCGTAGGTGTAATACCTCACGGTCTCCCAGATAACCAATTTCTGTTTGGAGGAGACATCTCAGAAAGGCATAACCTGGTATGGATAGGTAGAATTACGAGGGATAAAGGCACGAAGTATGCCGTAGAAGCAGCTATCAAAGCTAAACGAAAAATTATTCTTGCCGGAATAGTAGACACCTATTTGCCTGAATCAGTCGATTACTTTTATCAAGAAGTTCTACCCTTAATAGAAGCCAATCCAGATTATGCTGAATACATAGGGCCTGTAACCAATGGCGAAAGATTGAAATTGTTAAAAAGTGGCTTCTGCTTTTTAAATCCCATAGAATGGGAAGAACCGTTTGGGCTAGTAATGATTGAAGCAATGGCTTGCGGTTGTCCTGTCATCTCTTATAAGAGAGGAGCAGCTCAAGAGTTAATCAAACCAGGAATAAATGGCGACTTTGCAGCATCTGTAGATGAAATGGTAGCCAAGATCGAAGCTGTCGGAAATAGCATTAATCGCCGACAAATGATTAGAGATACCTGGAATAATTACTCAGTTACAACAATGGCGGAACGCTATGACATGAAATACAGAGAACTGATCGATACCCAAATAAAAGGGCAACTAGACCGTGCCTACTCTCTTTCAGGTCAATATCTAAAACTTACACACAGCTGACATTAAACCTAGACGCCGTTTACCTGACAGACGAATAATTTTTAAACAAAAGCAGTGGCAATGGTGCGTTACGCGAAAGCTAACGCACCCTACTAATAGAGGCTGTGCGTAAGTCCTAAGGCTGGAAACTGCTCTCTCCCTCTCCCAAAGTCCCTCTTCCTATTTTCAATAGAAGGTTGCTGCCGAGCAATCTCGACTGTTTTAGTTAGTACTCCCCCAAGCTGAGCAATTAAATTGGAGGGGATCATTTTAACTAGGTCTGCTTGCAACCCCTGAGACAGTACCTTCAAGATTGCCCGGACGCGATGAATGGGTGATGGCACTGCCAAGATTTCTTCCAGCTTTTGGCTATAGTCCATGCGCTTCTGAAAGGCTTGCTGCCGTTCGGCATAGCTGGCGGGCGCGTAAAATTCCACCTCTCCGATCGCGTAGACTGAAGTACAGCTAAAATCAAAGGTTCCACCGACTGCTGCACCAGGCCCAGCAAAATCGGCGTAAAACGGTTTTTGGATAATCAACGCACCCCGGCAATTAGGCTTCAAGGCGAGCAACCGTCCGCTTTTAAATAGGTCAAGGGGGACAGAAGTATAGCGGGACTTGGCTGAGTTGTGGGCAGTACTCTTAGAAGAGTGGTTGGTAGTAGAATGCATGGCTCACCTTGACACCAGAAAATAGATTCCCTACTAAGCTGTATCTCTGACTGTCTTGGGACTTATGCAGAAATTAGGGAATGGGGAATGGGGAATGGGGAAGAGGAAGAGTTTTGGGAGCATGTCAACGATGAGAAGCCCTCATCCCTCCGGCAAATCACCCATAATACAACCTGTCGCAGGCCGGGTTTCGACTTCGCTCAACCCTAGAGCGCCATTACGCCAGTGGATGGACACCTAATTGTCAGATTGCGATCGCTCCATCGGCACTCAATGCGGACAGAGCTGCTTTCATCAATTAGGCTATTGTGCAGACTCTATTTCTTTTGGAGGGTGCATGAGTGCTGCTAACTTCTCTGTTTCCAGTCCAGTACTAAACCGAGAGTTTAACGTTAATAAAAGCTGCATATGGCTGCCGGAGGTCGCAATCTGCCAAACCGCTTCGTTGTGCTCGCTCATCAAAAGACGATAGTAGAGTTCGCGAATCATCATAGGTGCCAAGAAGGGAATATCCTCGGGCGTATCCAGAAGCCGTGTGAGTCGGGTGGCACACTCAATTAACGGGGCATTTGCATCGCTCACGAATAAGCCTCTGACTGAACTTTCTTTCTTATCTGGACTGCGCTGGAGTTGGTCGATAATATCCCAAAGCCCAGTCGCGTCCAGGCTTAGCTTAAAGCATAGATACGGCTTATCTGGTGTCGCTTCGACAATATTTCCAGGGAAGAGATCTTTGAAGTCCTTGAAGGTAGATTTCGCTTTCACTGCGCGGGCGAAGAGTTTGAGGTCGGACCTGGAACATCGGTTGTGGTGCTCCGTAACACCGTGCATGGATGGGTGAATCTTGGACTCGGAACAGCCCGGTTACTCTTCACCTTCGTACCCGGTGGGATCGACGAATTCTTCCCCCTAATCGGTCAAACGCCGCCCGAAGGTTGGACAGATCTGGGGCATCAGTACGACACTTTGATTGTTGGAGAACCCCTCTCCGTCAACTAAATGGGCGTGGACTGGACGACGGCTCGTAAGTGGATCGTCCAGTCAGTCAATCTCAAATTGTAGAGAAATAGTCATGTCAAAAGCTCCAATGAATCAGAACATGAATTGAATGGAACTTATTCCCTAGCTGAAGATCGTAATTGATCGAAGAAATGTCGATGTAACACAATTTATCAACTGAGATTTGTCTAAGATTTTGAGAAGCTACCCGCAACCCAAGAAGGAGTGCACATGTTTTCCCGCGCAGGATACCTTTTTGTTGCCGTCGTCATCGCATGTTTATGTTTGATCGGAACTCCAACTATGAATGCCTCTGAAACAAAGACCGAAGTGAACAAGCAACTGATTCAAGCAAGTTTCGATCGCTGGCGCGCCGGAACCGGCGGACCGTTCGATTTGCTTGCGGCTGATGCTACCTGGACAATTACAGGAAATTCTCTAGTTGCTAAAGAATATGCGTCTCGCGACGAATTTCTGGACACGGTGATCAAACCGTTCAACGCCCGGTTGACCAAACCGCTATTTCCCACTATCCGCAGTTTATACAGCGAAGGTGACACAGTCATCGTGTTGTTTGATGGCGAAGCCACGGCATTTGACGGCAAGCCCTATCGCAACACCTACGCTTGGTTCATGGAGATGCGGGACGGAAAGATCGGCAAAGTCATCGCATTCTTTGACTCGATAACCTTCGATGAATTCTGGAGGCGCGTGCCGCCGCGCGAGAACTGATAGAACATTACGACTTGCAGTGTACCGATCTTACGTTGAACCTGTTGAGAACCAGGTGCCTGAAACCCTGCTTTTTCGTTACTGATCTCTGTACTAAATGATTTAGAGTTTAACTGGTACGTCTCAATGAGACTGAAAACTGCTTTTTGAAACACCTATCCAGCAGGTGTTTCAGCCTTAGTGTAACTGGTTGTTACACCCTCCGGATTGAGAAAATTAGGCAATAAAGGAGATAGACCGATGACTCAGAAAACATGGTTTATTACAGGTGCTTCTCGTGGAATTGGAGCCGAAATCGCGAAAGCTGTTTTGGCAGCAGGGGACCAATTAATTGCAACTGCCCGCAAAAAGACCGATTTACAACACTTCGAGTCGAACCCAAATGTGTTGGCACTCAGTTTGGATATTACCGATGAGGCTCAGGTGCAAGCGGCAGTTGCAGCAGGACTGGAACGCTTTGGGCAGATCGATGTGTTAGTCAACAATGCGGGATTTGGTATACTGGGCGGCATCGAAGAAACCAGTGCAGAAGAAGTTGAGCGGGTCTATCGCACGAATGTCTTCGGGCTGTTGAATGTGACCCGTGCCGTATTGCCCAGTATGCGTCAGCGCCGAAGAGGACACATTATCAACCTATCGTCGATCGGGGGCTATCGCTCTACTCCAGGGTGGGGCGTCTACTCCTCAACCAAGTTTGCGGTTGAAGGCATTACTGAAGCGCTGCATGATGAGTTAGCTCCTCTGGGCATCCATGCAACTGTTGTTGAGCCCGGATACTTCCGAACCAATTTTCTTGATGGCAGCTCACTCCAACGCACTGCAATGGAAATTCCGGATTATGCCCAGACGGTTGGTAAAGTTCGTAAAATCGCATCTGCACTGAGCTATCAACAGCCGGGAGACCCCACCAAACTTGCCCAAGCGATGCTTCAGCTTGCGAATGCTGATACCCCACCTCTACGCTTGCCTCTCGGTACAGACACCCTTCAAGCCATTGCTGAGAAAAACGCTTACGTCGAGCAAGAAACGGCACAATGGCGCGCTCTAGCTGAATCTACTGATTACAGATAGTGGGTGCAGGAGGGTGAAGGAAAGATAGCTTTTGAATGGTTTCAAGTCTTCGGTGGCGACATTACATCCTACCGAGGACTTGGGTACATAACTATTACACATGATTGTCTTCCTGTCAATGCGTAAGTCCTGGAATTGGCAAAAGATGCCAGCGAAGGCAGATGGGAGAATCGGCTCACCTTTGAATCGATTGAACACTGTCTCTATTACGAACCCGTACCCCACCCTGAGGCAATCTTTCCCACCCCACTATGCCTGATTGTGGGCGAGAAGGACTTTCTGGCAGCCCCTGACCTAACTGCCGCTGTCTATGCCAATGCAATGGAGCCGAAGTCTCTCACAATTTTGAAGGGTGGTCACTTTGATGGTTTCCAAGGAGAGGGCTTCGAGATTGCCAGTACAACTGCTTTGAGATGGTTCGAGAAATATTTGAAGCAGGGATGACACAACTCGACCTACAAGGCAGGCGATGGCGCGGAGCGCCCGCTGGAAGCGATCGCACAAGAGGCAGTATTGACCACTTTTCCATGTACGGCTATTAAACCTTGACTTTATACCGTTGAGAAAAAGCACAAACTTCGGTTATGGGAACTCAAGCCACTCCCGACGCCACCCCAACTTCCTGCAAGAAGTGAGGAGAAATGGCTTGCCAAGCTTAGTAGGAGAGCGATTTTTTTTCGGGGGAGATAGAGCAGAGAACAACTCTTTCACTCCTCAACAAAATGAAGAAAAGCTTAAATTACATGGGTACAACTTGGCCGAACGATAATCCTTAATGGCAATTCGGCGGTTAGGAGCCACGCCACGACGCAACTTTGGGCTGCCATCTTCTCCCATTTCTACATCTTGTGCCTCTATAATTCTTGCATCTTTCATACTTGTTTCTACCAACTCTGTTGTTGAGCGCTCAAAGTTTTGTCTTTCTGTTATCCAAGTTTCTACTTGATTGAGAAAAGGCGACTCTTCGGGATTTAGAGTTGTATCCTTCCATTCCCCATTCCCCATTCCCCATTCCCTTATGGAGGGGAACAAAGTTCATTGGGGATTTGTTGGATAATGTTACTAAGTGCCTCTGAGGGATTTTCCACGCTGTAGACTTCCTGCAAGACATCCGACCAAAGACCCTTTTGAGCAAAGTAATTGGCTCTAGCTAAAGCGATTTCCTCTGGAGTTGCTCCTTTTGCTCTGAGTTCCCGCCGTAAAACGAGTAAGTCCAGCGAGATGCGATCGCGTTCCTGGGCATCCATGACTTTAAACTGCACTAATCGCTGGGGTGTTGAATCGTTTTCTCGGTCAAAAATCAGCCATTGGTAACTTTGACCAGGCTCTAATGGCTCTCCGGTATAAGGGATACTAGTGAACTCTGTATCTGTTGCTGCGAGGCTCTGATTCCAGAGTACGCGATCGCTTTCAGCATTACGAATGCCGATGCGGCTGAGTTTTCCCTTCCAGAGAAACACAGGGCGATCGCTCCAGACCTCTGTATTAGTTCTGAGAGCCAACTGTAAAATGGGACAGGAATTGTCCCGAGAAATACCGCCTCCAGCTCCAGCTCCAGTGCGATCGTCGTTATCCTCTTTATTTTTGAAGAAATCCTGAAAGATTTCCTGCCAAGACCTAGACAAATTTGTTTGTGCTTGGGTAGTTGGTGCTAATGGAGTTAGTAAACCAGAAATCACCATTGCTGTAACTAACGAAGTAGATAGTACCAAATTGAATTTAGGCATGAGTTTTTCTCTTAAATAGATTTAGCGAAATATAAGTCCAAAACGTTGCTGCGGGTAGGACGTAGGGCAATAGTACTGCGGCTGTGATATAAAGCTGTAAGCTCGCCAATCCATATATGCCTGTGCCACCAGCCATTACGATGACCCATTTAGCTCTTGTGCTAGGTAAAAGAAATCCGACAAGCTTGCCTTTCCCCTTTTGGCTTTCAGTTTTTACCTTCTCTAATGCCAGTGCTGTCCCTTTTCCCAACAACACTGCTACCCCAACCAGCCAAAGATCGGGAATTGGTACAACCAACCGCTTAGTTAGAAAATGGTGGATCGTGTAGGCGTGAATTTCACCGCCAGGTAAGATCTGACGGCTATCTGGCGGGTTCTCCTGAGAGCGCCAGTAACTCAAAGCTGCTGGCACCGGAAAATTGTCTTCCCCCTCTGCCGCTACACCAGCCTCGCCATAGCCTCCTGGTGCAATCATTACTACTGGCTGTCGCTCAGGGTCTAACTGTAGGGAATTGGCTGTATCCTCTAGAAGTTCCCAAGCTGGTAGTCGCTGATAGACCTGTTGAGGAGGAACTGAGAAGTCAATGATGGGATGCAGCCACCTTTGATTGTACTGATAAAAAAAGTTGGTTACAGGGTGTAAGCGAGATGAAGGGGAAAAGATATTCTCATAATCCTGTCCAGTAGTATTAGTGATATAGGTGTCTAACTGAGATAGCCAATTAACTGAAGATTGCAAATGGGGTTGAGGTGGCTTGCCAGAATGCTCGAAATTGAGCCAATATGCCAAAGCTAGCAGGTAACCAAAGGGCAAGCGTCGCGGATCTGAATAATTTCTCGGCACAACCGTCAAACGCGATATCTGGTTCTTGTAAAGAACCCGGGTATCGCCTTGTAAAGTCCAATTAGGATTGGCAAACTCAGGCAGCGCTTCAAACCAATTGCCATCAGTATTGCGTTTGGTACCAAAAACGAACCAGGTTCCTTGCTTTTGTACGGAGGTGTGCAGGGACTCAGCAAGTTTTTCGTCGTTTCCTTTTTGATAGCGATCCAGAAGATAATCGATACCTACAACTTTGGCATTCATCGCCGCTAGCTTGTCAACTAGCTGTGCTAAATAGAGGCGATTCATTGGCTTGGGATCGGAGATTTTTCCCTTTCTGATGGATTCCTCATCAATTTGGACTAACAGCACAGGCGGCTGCTGAGTGGTTGGAACTTGATTGGTGAGTTGACGATAGCGTGCTTGAACTAATACCCTTTGCTCGATTAAAAAGTCCTGCACCGGAAGCTGCCAGCTAGCAAATACCAAGGCAGCTAGAGCGATCGCTTCTTTTTTTGTCGGCAGCCAGCGCTTTAACCATTGCCTGGGTCCAAGGGGTTTGAGTCGAAAAGGTTCGGCATTGGGGTGGAGAAACAGCGAAGGAACTAGGTAAGCGCTGGGATAGGTAAGATGCTTTTCTAATTTGAGATACTGACAAGCTGCTAGCAAGGACTTGTGGACATCTTGGAACTGAGCCAAACGCTGAAGAAACTGCACTAAAAACTCTTGCGCTACTTGGTTATGGATGGGTTCCCGCATCACAGCCACCTGGCTCAATCCCCAATCGATCAGCGTATTGGCAATACTGAGTCCATTGCAGGAGTTGAATAGGGCAAACTGCAATCCCTGTTCTTTGGCAATTGTTAGAGGCTTTTCCAGTTCGCTCAAAAACAGAGAGGCACCGGGAGCGATCGCTAATTCTCCCCCCATCAATACTGTCTCATTACTGTGACCCGCAAAGAATAATACATCCCAACCCCTTTTGTCGGTAATAGCATTGACAATTTCTTCTTTTAATGAATTAATATCCTTTCCGGGTTGCCAGCCGGCAAACTCAATATCTGCCACCGAGGCTAGCGATCGCACGGCTTCTTTATCCTTTTGGAAATTCAAGCCCGTGTCATCACCCAATATTGCCAAAACTCGCGCCCGCTGTCCCCCATGAGTGGGAGTGGCAGTTGTGCCTTGAATATTCACCGGCATCCGGACGATCCGAATTTGACCTGTAGCCCCAAACTCCGTACCAATTTCCCAAGCTTCCCACGGCAACCGCGCTACCTCTAAGGGGCTGCAAGTAATAAAAACCTCTACACAAGGTACAAATTCTCCCCGATCTCCCTCTTGCCCTCTTGCCATCCCCATATCTGCCGCCGCTCGGGCGATACTAGAACGAATTTTAAATAATTCAGCAGCACGCAGCCATTGATGAAACTCATATAAAAGCTTGGCTTCTGCTTGTACTAATTTGGCGTGCCAATCAATTTGGGGTGCGGCGAAAGTGCCAATCTGAGACACTCGCCCCCGCAGGGCATTCTTGTAAAAACTCAGATAAGCACTGTTCCACTCGTGGTATATTTCCGTGAGATGCTCAGGATAGGGAAGCGTCTCCCCAATTTGTTGCCCTTGCCCCCAAGACAATTCAAACAAACAAGTTTGTTCAACTCGCTGAACCTTGAGATAGAAAACACAAGTATTATGGTTCATATCGATTTGGGATTCTCTATGGGTAAAACCCATACAGGGTGGGATTCTAGGGATTGCGGAAATTTATAGTTAAGCAGATGGCAGGATAGTTTGCTTAATTAGGTATATCTCTAGACCCTGAAGACCCTATGCAGTTTTGCTCAAAGAGTTGCGCAATTTAGGAGCATTTTACCAATGTAGGACTTAGCCACAGCCTCTATGTGTAGTGCGTTACGCTGAAGCTAATGCACCATTA
>DNXU01000095.1:0-216 GCA_003505715.1 Cyanobacteria bacterium UBA8803
CGTGTGGGTGCCCATTTGGCAGGAGAGTTACGATCCCCAGATGACTCAATGGATTGAGAGCGGTAATCGCACCATTTTGGCCTGGATTAGCCCACTTTTTCAGGCACTTGCTGCTTGGATTACCATGGTGTCTCTCCTACCAGTAGAGGCATCCTCCTTGTTAGTTGTGCTGGCTTCTGGTGCGGTGATGATCGGGTTTTTCTTCTGGGCCATACC
>DNXU01000095.1:539-1130 GCA_003505715.1 Cyanobacteria bacterium UBA8803
AAAGAGACAGTACTACGTTTGACTGCAACTTGGTATAAGGTTTCCCTCTGGAAAAATCGCGGTCAACGAGCGGTGGCTCTGATCTGGCTAATGGGTTTGTTGAGTGGCATCACAGTCGTCAGTAACCTGGGCTATCAGAAATACTACCGCCCCGATCTTTTAGTACCAGCCATTAAAAAAGCATCTTCAGTACCAGTACTCATTGCCACGACTCACAATACTCTGGTACAAACGGGGGAAATGATGGGAATTGCCTGGGAGTTCCAACAGGCTGCTGATGAGCAAACATCACTGCTTAATCCTCACTTTCTACTAGCCCATCAAGAGGAAGATCGGTGTCTCCCCATGCCAGGGAAAGCTTGTCCTGCTTCTACCATTCTTCAAGAAACCCTAGCTGAACTACCCCGACCTCTCGATTTATGGCTGATCAATTTTAAAGCCGCTATAGAAGAACCGCTCAACTGTTTTTCAGAAGATGTTTCTCAATACCAGACAGCAGTAGATGGCTACAATAATCAGCTGTATCACTGTCTGGCTCTAGATTCTGAAATCTTTGAACAATTTTAGGATAATGGGTGATGGGTAATGGGT
>DNXU01000095.1:1196-2708 GCA_003505715.1 Cyanobacteria bacterium UBA8803
TGATGGGTGATGGGTGATGGGTAATTGGTAATACTACAACAACCAATATTTTTACCAATTACCAATTACCAATCACCAATTACCAATTACCAATCACCAATCACCAATTACCAATTACCAGACTATTATGATTATCAATTGGACAACTGAACAAATTCTGACATTAGCACCAGATGCCAGTTCTGCTAAGAGCGGTAAAGACTTAGCCACACTGCGTAAGTGGCAAGAACTGGGCACTAATGAGGAAGCCATCTGGGGAAAGTACCAGGGGAGTGGTAGCCAGCCTTACCAAACTCAGATTGACTTATTAGAAACTGCCTTTAAATGCAACTGTCCCAGTCATAAATTCCCCTGCAAACATGGGCTAGGTCTATTTTTACTGCGACTGAATCAACCAGATGCTTTTACCCAAAACCAACCCCCCGATTGGGTGCATGACTGGATTGACTCTCGCCGTCAAAAACAAGCTAAGAAAGGCGAATCTAGCAAAGTCACCGATCTAGCCGCCCAAGCCAAACGGGCTGCCAAACGGGAGGAAAAGGTTACCGCTGGCGTGCAGGAATTAGATCTGTGGTTGCGGGATTTAGTCAGGCAGGGCTTGGCCGTCTTGCCGGGACAAGATTACACTTTTTGGGATACCAAAGCCGCACGCATGGTTGATGCTCAAGCACCAGGATTAGCACGGCAATTACAAGAGATGTCAGGTATCCCCCACAGCGGTGCTGGCTGGCAAGAGCGGTTTTTAGAACGGTTGGGTCGTTTATACCTATTATTAGAAGGATTCCAACGGCTGGAAACCTTACCCTCTGCTACTCAAGCTGACATTCGCACAGCAATCGGTTGGACGCAAAAGGAAGAGTTTACCCCCTCATCAAAAGTACGCGATCGCTGGCGGATTTTGGGACAAAGAGTCGAACAACAAGATCAGCTACGCACCCAACGCACCTGGTTACAAGGGCAACAAACCCAGAAATCAGCCTTAGTCCTCAACTACGCTTACGGCAATCAACCCCTAGATAATAGCCTTATACCCGGTACTGTTATTGATGCCGAGCTAGGCTTTTTCGAGAGTGCCTACCCGTTGCGATCGCTCATTGAAGCGCGTCACGCCCCACCCCTGCCACTTTTAGAAATGCCTGGAGCAGAAGCGATCGCCACAGCTCTAGCTCAATATACAAAAGCCATCGCTTGTCAACCATGGCTAGATCAATTTCCCCTAACCCTGCAAACCGTGATACCCCAGCGCTATAAAAACGGCTGGGCCTTGCGGGACTCAACCAACCATCTATTACCCCTCACTCCTAGTTTTGCCAAAGGCTGGCAGTTATTAGCCCTCAGCGGCGGACATCCCATCAATGTATTCGGAGAATGGCATGGCGATCGCTTCCTCCCCTTAAGCACCTTAGCTGAAAACAAATTTCTTGCGTTTTGAAAATTGGAAATTGGAAATTTAATTATTGCTACCATAAATGTCCCATGACACCCAATGAACAACAAACCACCAACAACCAA
>DNXU01000095.1:2760-12526 GCA_003505715.1 Cyanobacteria bacterium UBA8803
AACCACCAACAACCAACCACCATCCTCACTTTGGCAAACTGTAGTGACAACTACCCTAGTGGGTACAGAACGGAAATCCCTAACCCTGACCCCCTCAACTGATGAACTGGGAAACCTGCTCTCCCAGCTTAATTATGCTGACCCCGAAGGAGCATTACTTAGTGCAGTTGCGGCAATTTGTCTATATCAAAAAGCAGGACAGTTACCGATAATAGATAACCAACCACTACCAGAAGCCTGCCAACCTGACGATCAGCTCAGCTGTAATACCAGTGCGGCTCAACACCTGTGGCTGATATTGAGCGAGGAACGGAATAAACTATTGGCGGAATGGTTAGCAGCAGCAGCGGCAACTGGGAAACGCGCCCCAGAGCATTGCTTGCCAGAACTATTAGATTTGGGACGTACCTCTCGCCAACTGCGAACCTTGATTCTGTCGGTTTTGAGCCAGCGAGGACGTTGGTTAGCAGCACAAAATCCAGATTGGGACTACGTCGTGGGGGAAGATATTGAGGAAACCTGGGTAACTGGTAGTTTGGGGGCAAGGCAATTGCTGCTGCAACACCTTCGGCATCAAGATCCCAATGCGGCGCGGGAACGACTAGTAGAGGTTTGGGAGCAAGAAAAGTCTGATGAGCGATTGGCGTTTCTAGAAACATTTCAGACGGGTTTGAGCATGGACGACGAGCCATTTCTAGAAGCTGCACTTGATGACCGACGCCAGGAGGTGCGACGCCAAGCCGTTCAATTATTATCCCAATTGCCAGAATCGCGCTTGTGCCAGCGTATGGCGGATCGAGTTCGTTTGTCCTTAATCCTAAAGCAAAAGCGGCATCGGCTACATATCGATTTCACTCCAGAAGCAGCGAACGATCAAAGCATGAGCAGAGATGGCATCGACTTAAAACAGCCTCCCCGCTTGCTAGGGGCAAAAGCTTGGCAAATTTTGCAAATAGTAGCTGCGACACCACTCCAATTCTGGTCTGAAATTCAGGCAGAACCAGCCGCTGAGTGGATTCAAGCTGCCAAGCGCAGTGAGTGGGATCGCACGCTGGTCGATGGGTGGGCTGTTGCTGCCCTGCGACAACAAAATCCAGACTGGGCAGAGGCGTTACTGCCACTCCACGACACGTTTCATGGTTATCTAGTTGCACCAGATAAATTGATTCGGGGATTAATCGGTGTCCTCCCTCCGGAACGGCGGGAGGCTTTCTTCCTCAAACCCTTGCAGTCTAACAGTAAACCTTTTGATAGCAAACACCCAGCCTTCTCCCTGCTGTGTCATTGCTGCTATCTGTGGAGTCCTGCACTTACCCGTGCGGCAATTAAGAGCATACAACGCTATCTTACTAATATCGAGAATCCCTATGACTGGGTACTCCGTTCAGCTTTAACAACTTTTGCTTACTTTATGAACCCTTCTGTAGCACCAGAGCTATCTGCTAGCTTCTCGGCTAGGATACCAGAGAGTATTCAAAGATCCTATTTTTGGGCAGAAGCGATTGATGAATTTCTGGCGTTATTGAATTTCCGTCACGAAATGCTACAGGAATTATCAGAGCTAGGAACTACTGAACTACTGAATATATAAACTACTGAACTACTGAACTACTGAATTCCTGAACTTCTGAACTTATCAACTCCTGAATTCCTGAACTTGTGTATTCTTTGTTAAATCTTTTATCCTTCCATGTACGTCTCTGGCAACAACAACAGGTAAACAACGATGGCTCCTGCCCAATCTAAAGCTAAGGCTCCGCAATCGACACCTCAAAACTCTCTGCTGCGGGAATACGCGGAACAGCAGTTTGCTGAAGAACTAGAGGTATTGGCGAAGGGCGATCGCACCCAGCGTCCGCCGAACTGGAAACTTTCGCCTCGGACAGTCATGATTTACCTGATGGGAGGTAAGCTGGAAAATGGCTTTACCATCTCACCCAAATATATTGGCGATCGCCGCCTGATCGAAATTGCCGTGGCAACACTGGCTACAGACCGGGCTTTGTTACTGATGGGGGTTCCCGGTACAGCTAAGTCTTGGGTATCGGAACATTTAGCCGCTGCAATTTCCGGCGACTCTACCCTATTAATTCAAGGAACAGCAGGCACTAGTGAAGAAGCCATCCGCTACGGTTGGAACTATGCTCGCCTACTGGCAGATGGCCCCTCCATGGCGGCTCTTGTTGCCAGTCCTTTAATGCGAGCAATGACAAATGGCAAAATTGCCCGTGTAGAAGAATTAACTCGCATCCCCATGGATGTTCAGGATACCCTAATTACCATCCTGTCAGAAAAAACCTTACCTATTCCGGAACTGGGAGAACAGGTGCAGGCCATCAAAGGATTTAATCTAATTGCCACGGCCAACGATCGCGATAAGGGAGTCAACGATCTTTCCAGTGCCCTAAAACGCCGCTTCAACACCGTTGTCCTGCCCCTACCCAAAACCGTAGAAGAAGAAGTGGACATTGTGCGGCGTCGGGTCGAAAGTCTGGGTAGGGCGTTGGAATTGCCCGTCGAGCCTCCTGCCTTAGAAGAAGTCCGCCGCGTGGTTACTATTTTTCGGGAATTGCGTAACGGTGTTACCGAAGATGGCAAAACCAAGATTAAATCTCCTAGCAGCACCCTCAGCACTGCTGAAGCGATTTCAGTAGTGAATAGTGGCTTAGCCCTAGCTGCCCATTTCGGGGATGGCTCTTTGGGGGTTGAAGACCTCGCTGCTGGACTTATTGGCGCCGTGGTAAAAGACCCCGTGCAAGATAAGCTAGTTTGGAAAGAGTATTTGGAGACCGTCATTAAAGAACGCCAGGGATGGAAAGACCTGTATCACGCTTGCCGAGAAGTAGGATAGAACAGTTAGGGATAATCCTCAATGCTGCTCGCGTCTATTGCACCTACCGATGATTGTTGACAAAACTTGAGATGCTGCCCTTAGAACCCTCTCCAGACTATCAACCCCCCATCAACTCCGTAAGTGACGATGCTTCAGAACCACCGGAGGGCCATTTATTGATCGTTCAAGATGACCGAGGACGGCATCGGTTCGTTCTGGAGGGTGATATTTATTCCATTGGTAGAGACCGGGATTGTGATATCCGTTTATTCTCCCAGTTTGTGTCCCGCCACCATGCCACATTAGTGCGCATCCATCAAGAAGATGGTACAGATTCCTATCGGATTGTGGATGGCACCCTCGAAGGTAAGTTAAGTTCTAACGGTTTGTTGATTAATGGCAAAAAGTTGCACAGCTATGAGCTGCAAAATGAAGAGGAGATTATCTTCGGACCTCAAGTGCGAGCCATTTACTACAGAATCCGCCACACTACTGGAGACCTAGAAGAGGGAGAGGGCAAAGAGCTAGGGGAATTGGAATAGGCAATTCAAGAGCTGCATATATAGCATTTTATTTGATATATAAACTTATGATGTCCGGCAAATCACCCCTAATAAAACCTGTCGCAGGGCGGGTTTCGACTGCGCTCAACCCTAGGTTTAGCTCAAGCCCGTTTTAAACAAATGCGATCGCGCTAAGCTTTAGTAAAACCGACCAAGGATAATAAAAATGGTAACTTCTACAGTTCTCTCAAGTCCATCCCAAACCATCTCCCTAGAAGACTGGATGGAAAATCCCCCCATTGGTACAGAATGGGTGGATGGGGAATTAATAGAGAAAAATGGCATAACACTGAAGCATAGCCGGATTCAATCCAAACTCTCCTCTTACTGGAGAAGTTATAAAGACTCCAGCGGACAAGGGGGAGAAGTTTATACACAAGTGCCTTGCCGCACCAATAAACAAGGCCGTTCTCCTGATATTGCTTATCTTACCCCTGAACTGGTAGCTCAGTATGGCGATGCGAAAGTTCTGCCCCAAAGTTTTCCTCTGAGTGCTGAAATAGTTTCACCTACAGATTTAGCTGAAGATGTTATTGCCAAAGCTCAAGAATATTTACAATCTGGTGGTGCAGAAGTCTGGTTAGTATTTCCGGAGAGCCATTTGATTATTATTGCCACTCAAAATCAGCGATTAGTCTTTACTTCAGGTGAAGTGGTTAGTACGCAAATTATCTTACCAGGTTTCAGTATAGCGGTTGATGAATTATTAGCTTAATCAAACGGTACTCTCTAATCACCTTAGCGTTGACCGATGGTGTAAACTTACTACTTTCAGCGATAACCTAGGCGCTTAACTAATAGAATTATAATTATGATGTAGGTAACTATAGTTGTTATATAACCGATGCCAAATCTGGCGCCTGCTAGATATATAACTACGGTGAATATAACCAAATGAATAAGTGAAAAAATGGCAATGATAATGCCTATTGTAGGCTTGTTTACCAAAAAAGGTATACACAGCGCACTTAAAACCACAACCCAGTTAGGGATTGCGTATATACCCAACAGGAATTTGCCTTGCCAAGCTGTGACTGTAAGTGTTTGATTCGTAAAAACACCAAAAGCCACTCCAAGAAAAGGACGAGGGGTAATAGGTAGAGCGATATTATTGGGCTCTAAAGGCTGTAATGAAGCCCACGGTAGGAAGGAAGCAAGCAGAACTATTGCACTAGTGAAGATTAAACTAGTTAGCCATGTTAGTCTCATAAATTAAAGGCTAATACCGAAAGCTAAGCGAGATCCCCGACTTGTCTTATGTAGCGGCGACCCGCTGTTTGGGATTAGATGGATGGGTAGATAGATTTTATTGGGTCGCCCTTCTTTAGAATCAATCATTGGGATAGTACAAGATGGTACCATAATCACCTATCGCAATGACTTCATCATCTTTATCCCAACTGTTGTTTTGAATTACAAAATCAAATTTTTCTCGTAGTTTTTCGTTTGAGTAAGTTTCTAAACTTTTTGCCCACGGCAGATTAAAGTTAAACGGAAGAGGAATTGTTGATTCTAACTTCTTGGTGGTATTCACAAATTTGTAGTACTGCCCCATGGTTTCAGCCTCCTGTTGTTGTGCTGATAATACTATTTTAGGAGCTAGCCAGGGTGGCAGCGGATTATAACTGCGTAGGTAGGTGGGTGTTTGTGTAGCTGTGGTTTGAACTGCTTTATTGAGAATGGACAGGATTAAGTATTAATACTCATTAATCCTGAGGAGTAAGAAAAGTTTTTTATTATATCCCAATCTGGCCACTGAGTACCAGTCCTCAGGACACTGCCTCTCATATTGAAGAATTGTCTAAGAACAAACCATGTCGGGAACTTCTTGAATTGTTCATAAACTTTGTATCCTAAGAGATATAGACTTTAATAATTTTTAAAATAAGCAAACTAGTGCAAGAAGACTTCCGACTGATTATTGACTTCGTGTCCATTCTCGCGGCAGCCGCAGCGGGAGGACTCTTCGCCTCCTTATGCCGTCAACCAGCCTTGTTGGGCTATATCTTAGGGGGCATGATCGTAGGCCCTGCTGGGTTGGGTCTGATTAAAGAACTAGTCCAGATCGAGACTCTAGCACAGTTCGGGGTAGCGTTTTTGCTGTTTGCCTTAGGGGTTGAGTTTTCTCTGGCGGAACTCAAAAAAGTTCAGGGGATCGCTCTGGGGGGCGGTGGGCTACAGATGGCTCTTACCATCCTAGTCACAACGTTAATCTCTCTAGGCATAGGTTGGGTTACTTCGCCAGCGCAGGGGGTATTCCTGGGGGCGATTTTATCCTTGTCATCCACTGCTGTTGTCCTCAAATGTTTGATGGAGCGCAACGAAACCCAGACGCCTCAAGGGCAGGTGATGCTGGGGATGTTGGTGGTGCAAGACTTAGCATTAGGTTTGATGCTGGCGGTGTTACCTGCTTTAGATCAACCACCAGAAGCTATTGGCGTAGCAGTAGGATCAGCACTACTGAAAATTGGCTTATTTGCAGCTGGGGCGGTGGCAGCAGGGATCTGGTTGATTCCTCCCTTACTCAGATTCCTCGCCCGTACCGAAAGCCGAGAACTATTTTTACTTGGTGTGGTTGGGTTGTGTCTGGGAATTGCCCTGCTGACAGAGCATTTAGGGCTGTCAATTGAAATGGGAGCCTTTGTGGCAGGGTTGATGATTTCAGAGGTGGAGTACGCTGACCAAACTCTAACTTACGTCGAACCCCTACGGGATATCTTTGCCGCTCTATTTTTTGCTGCTATTGGTATGCTTATCGACCCAGTGTTTCTGTGGAACAACCTGGAGTTGATTTTGGGGCTGGTCTGTTTGGTGTTGATCGGCAAGTTTTTAATTGTAACACCAATTGTTAAAGTGTTTGGCTACCCCTTAAGGACAGCAATTATTGCTGGTTTAGGTCTAGCTCAGATTGGGGAATTTTCCTTCGTACTGGCGAGTGAAGGGCAGGCATTGGGACTGGTGGCTCGACCTGTATATCTTTTAATTTTAGGAACTACGGCAGTAACCTTAATCGTTACCCCCTTCTTACTACGTCTAGTGCCGATCGCTTTAAACTGGGCAGAAACCCTACCCCTGTTGAAGCGGTATTTTGAGCCAATGGAGGCTCCCCTAGAATCTACCGTTGATAGCCAACAGTTGCAAAATCATGTGGTGGTTTGTGGCTACGGGCGGAGCGGACGCAAGCTAGTGCAACTGATGCAGGAGTATAAATATCCTGCCGTTGCGATCGATCAATCCGAGCAAGCGATCGGGCAACTGCGAGAAGCAAAAATTCCTTATGTTTATGGGAATGCGGCTAGCTTGCACGTTTTGGATAAAGCGGGGGTTGATAAGGCTAAGTCGATGGTAATTGCTTTATCAGACCCAATGAGTATCCGGTTGTGCCTAAAGCGATCGCTAGAGTTAAACCCCAATCTCGATATCGTCGTCCGTGCCAACAATGATCGCGATATCGAACTCCTCTACCAACTGGGAGCCAGAGAGGTAGTGCAGCCAGAATTTGAGGCTAGTTTGGAACTCGCTACTCACTTGCTGACGGGTATCGGTTTGCCCCATTGGGTAATTCAACGGGAAATGGAGGAAATTAGAAATTCCCATTATATGGATTTGCGTCCCGAGCAAACGCCGTCAGAGATTTCGCGAGATTTGCGCACTGCTACTGAACTGATGAATAGCAAGTGGTATCCCATACCGGAAAACTCACCACTGACAGGCATGACTTTGGAACAAGCCAATATTCGCCGCTTGACTGGTGTCAGCTTGGTGGCAATTCGCCGCGCTGAGGGAGAGGAAATCAACTATCCTGACGCTCAAGCCACACTCCGAGAAGGCGATCGCGTTTTAGCTGTGGGGGAACCGGATGAACTTGCTGCCTTTAACGAATTAGCGAAGGGAGAAGTGGCAATTCCTACCACTAGCAGTCCCTGTCAGTGGGTACTAGTGCCAGAAGGCAGTCCAGCCGACGGTAAAATCCTCTCCTATCTGCATTGGCGGCGTCAGTATGGGATACAAGTGCAAGCGATCCGGCGGGAAGGGAAGTTTATTGGCTTTCCCAACGGAAGTACTGAAATTCAAGCAGGCGATCACCTATTATTATGCGGTGGCAGCTACCCGTTGAATAAACTACAACAGTGGTTGGCACCAACCCCCCCACCTACTGTTGCCGCAGTCCCCCTGATCAAGGCTCCTGTCAGCGAAATCATGCAAGAGTTCTTGCCGCTGGATAGTCAGCGAGTGAGTGATTGTTCTTGTGGAAAGGATGAGGGAACAGGGAACAGGGAACAGTTACCAATTGATTGCTGATAAGCGATCGCTACTTGAACTCCTTAATTCCTGCCCTCACTCTAATACTTGCAGGGAACGATTACCCATACCACCATTTTGGGGTTTGATATAGACGAGGGCATGACGCCAGATAATCATTGACTGATCATCCTGAGTCAGTAGGCAAATGCAGTCTGGATCTTGCCAGCGCACCCTGCCTACTAGCAACTCATTGGTAATGAGTTTGATCTCGACTTCTGTGGACTCTTTGATGAAACCTTGAATTTGGCGAGTGCTGGGTGTACCGGTCTGAAATTCAGTCATAATCTATTCTTTAAGGAGCAGAATTGATGGCAATCGAATTTACAAAGTATCACGGTCTGGGTAATGACTTTATTTTGATTGATAATCGCGCTACTACTGAACCGCTCGTTACCTCAGAGCAAGCCGTGCAGTTGTGCGATCGCCATTTTGGCATCGGTGCGGACGGTGTAATTTTCGCCCTACCAGGACAAGACGGTACTGACTATACCATGAGGATTTTCAACTCTGATGGCTCGGAACCAGAGATGTGTGGCAATGGTATCCGCTGTTTAGCGCAGTTTATTGCCGATCTGGAGGGAATTCAGGCTAAAGGAGCCTATCGCATTCATACTTTGGCGGGTACGATGGTTCCTAAACTGGAAGGGAATGGTAGGGTGAGGGTGGATATGGGAACACCTCAGTTGACGGCTGCCCAAATTCCCACTACTCTAGCTGAGGCTGACCAAAAGGTAATCGATCGACCCTTAGAAGTGGCAGGACAAATCTGGCAGGTTACCTGTGTTAGTATGGGCAACCCTCACTGTATTACCTTCGTAGAGGATGCAGCTGCTATACCTTTGGAAACCCTAGGGCCGCACTTCGAGCATCACTCAGCTTTTCCTCAGCGAACAAATACTGAATTTATTGAAGTAGTACGTCCTGACTATCTCAAGATGCGCGTTTGGGAACGCGGTGCAGGCGCAACTATGGCTTGCGGGACAGGTGCTTGTGCTGTAGTGGTGGCAGGGGTATTGACGGGAAAAAGCGATCGCATCTGTACTGTGGAACTTCCCGGTGGCTGTCTAGAAATTGAATGGTCTGAGATAGATCAAAGAGTTTATATGACAGGGCCTGCTGAGCGAGTGTTTACCGGGCAGATTGACTGATATCAAAATCTCTGCAACGGTAAGTCTACCTCTAAACTTGGTTGGGTCAGAATGGCTTGCCATTCTGCCTCTGATAGGGGTTGCGTTACCAACTCAACACCAAAACACTCAGCTGCTGCCTTGCTCAAAGCCTCTACCACCAGATTAATTAAGGCATCTCCTCGTTGCAGAATTGGTAACTGCACTGGCGGATCTGCTTCTCCAAATACCAGATTAAATAGTTCAACATTCGGCTCCAAGCGCATTGAGCCATGCTGCAAAATCGCCTTGCCCCGTCGTAACTGAGCGCTACCAATAAGTTTACAGCCATCTGCTAATACTAAATCTGCACCTGTGGCCGTGCCAAAACAATTGGGATTGTGTATGTAGTCCCTTCCGGCTTTACCATAGTGCAGATCTACACCGAGCGATCGCCAACCTTGAATCAAAAACTTACAAATCTCTTGATAGGTGTCGAGGCGCTTACCCGTCAACCCTGATGTCACGATGGTGTAGGTTAAATCTCCCTGATGCAAAACAGCTCTTCCTCCGGTGGGACGCCGTACTAAGGATAGGGGGGTGTCTTGCCAAGTCAGTTGTTGCCAGAAAGCAGGCCATCGGCGCTGATGATATCCTAGGGAAATGGTAGGGGCTGCCCAGGTGTAAAATCTCAACGCGGGAGGATGCGCTTGTGCTTGGTGTTGCACCAAGAGCCACTGGTCAATTGCCATCTGTAGCTGCCCTGAGAGGTTTAGTAAGGGAATCAAACGCCAAAACAATTATCCGTACCCAACTTTATTATTTGCTCAATGAGCTGCTCAATATTATCCTCAATTAGCAAAAGAATCATTCTGTATGAGTATTTATACCATTTTTCAAAAATAGTGAGAGACTTAGTCCGGTAAATCAGCCATAATAAAACTTGTCGCAGGGCGGGT
>DNXU01000095.1:12553-15737 GCA_003505715.1 Cyanobacteria bacterium UBA8803
TCGCTAAACCCGCCCCTACAGCTTTCCAACCGCCATTGTACACCCCTCAACTCCCAGTTCCCTCTCCCATCATTAAGGGCGAGGGGGAGTAAGATATAATGCTGATGCTAAAGGGCTTGATATCAAATCTTGCTGAGTTTGAGTCTGGGGCTTTTCTCCCAAAATGCTGTAAATTAGAGTCTTCTGTTTGCGGCCTCGCAGCTGAAGAGATTTTATCGGTTTAGCAACATAGCGATCGCCTACATAATCATAGGTAGTGCTGCTGATTAAAAGATGATAGGGGTTGTTATCTTTCACCTCTTTATTCATAGACTCCAATCTGGCTGCCACGTTGACCGTATCTCCTACTACTGAATAATTTAGACGCCTTTTACTGCCTAAGTTTCCAGCCATCACCAGACCAGTGTGAATGCCAATACCGACTTTAATTAGAGGCTTGCCTTCCTGCTCAAATCTTTGATTGAGTACACCTAAAGAGCGATGCATATCCATGCAAGCAGCGATCGCATTTAAGGCACCCTCACGAATAGCTTTTGGTGTCAGCATTTCACCGGAAATACCAAACACTGCCATAATGGCGTCACCAATATATTTATCAACCACACCGCCACGATCCATAATGCAGTTAGTCATACTTTCTAAGTACGGGTTCAGCCACTCAAACACCTCCACAGGCATCATGGCTTCCGAAATATTGGTGAAACCGCGAATATCCATAAACAAAATAGTGGCTATGGTTTGTTGAGGTGGGATCTCCTCATCTCCCCAGCTTTTAGTTTGTTGCTGCCAAATCAGGCGAGCAATTTTGGGTGCCACGTATTTTTCAAATAGACTCATCAGCTTTTGTTTTTCTTGCAGCTGAACGCCTCCCCAGGTTAGGAGTAAAGTACCTATTGGTGCTGCAATGGGCAACCATAGCTGGTAATAGCTGAAAGCAGCTACCGCTATACTCATCCAGATCGCTGGACTTAAGACGGCAATAGCAAGGCGACCCCCTATTTTTTGATGCGATAACACCCAACTCGACCCCACGCCAAGTACCACCAACACCACCCAAATTAGTTCTTCTGCTAGCGGTTGCAACAGCCTAGATTGCAACAGGTTATCAAGTAAAGCTGCATGGAGATAAACACCTGATATTGGTGGGGTTTGATTCAATGGCGATCGCAACACATCGATTCCGGTAGCCGTAACACCGACTAAAACCAACTTATCAGCTAAAGCCTCTGGGGGCACCTTACCTTCTACCACATCTGTAAACGAATAGGTGGGTAACGCTTTGGCATCGTGGGGCCAGTTCAGCCAAACTGATTGCTTTTGCTTACCTGGAATAGGTTGTGGTATATGTTGGCCTCGATTTCCCACCTGTAGCATTGTTACACCCAATCCCGGTACGTCTTTGGCAAAAACTGCGGTGCGACGACTGATGCCATCCGGGTCGGGGTTGTGCCAAATTTGACCAACAGTAGCACCAGCTTTTTGCAATTGAGGTAACGGTTCTAGGGGATTTCCTTGTTCATCCCAGGCTGTTGCTAATACCACGTTATGGGAGGCAGCGATCGCCTTAGCAAATTCAGCATCACCCTTACCGCGATCGACAAACAGCACGTCAAACCCAATTGCTGCTGGTGGCGATGCCTTTAATGCTTGCAATAATTGAGCATAACGATAGCGCGGCCAGGGAAAACTACCATATTTTTGTAAACTAACGTTATCAATAGCAATCAGGGCAATCGAGTCATCCCATTGCTGAGCTGACCCCATCCCAGACTGGCGAATTTTAAACAAATAATTAGACCCTATTTGTTCTAGAGGTTGCCATCCACCTAACTGCCAAATTCCCAACGAAATAGCAGCGGCTGCCACACCGGGAAATACAGCTTGAGTTACAGCAACCCAGCATTGAAATCTTGATATCCAACGTTTAACTATCACTGCGGTTTGCCTGTGAACAAATATTACAGGTGATGCACCCAGCACCGACATTTTTTAAAGGAATCATACCGATTTATTAAATGCTTGCTACAGATCGAGGTTTTGGGAGTAATTGTTAATAGGTAATGGGCAATGGAACAAGAAGCTAAGATTTTTCCAATTACCTATTAACAATTACCTATTACCAGACTATTACTTGTAGCCTCAAACTCTGTACTATTATTTACATATAAATATGGGTCTAACGGCATCAGCCGCGAGGTTGAGATCAACCTAGTTGATATTTAAGGTGAAGGGGGAAGGCTTAACTCATAAACCTGTTGGTCTCCCAAAGGACTGCGCACTACCAAGCTGACTGAGCCAGTATCTGATAAAGGTACGATCTTATCTAATTTCCCGTTGCGGTCTACCTCAACAGGTTGACCGTTGAGATAGACTAAGTTGATGGGATCGACTTCTGCAATTACTCTAACTTGACGTTCAGTGGTAACTGATAAAAGTTGTAATTTAAGTTGGAGATTGCTCGGAGTAGACCTTGGTAACATTGGTGGTTGACCGGGAACTACCAAAGAAGAAGTACCAGCTTTAACGAAAACTGTTTGGTTTAGTGCCGTAACTGCCACATTTCCCTGAACCGTAGTAATACCCGTTTGACCATTGGGGCTGACAGCAACGCCGTATTCTGTACCGCGAGTCCCTGCAATGCCGCCTTCTACCTCTTCATCGTCACCTCTAAAGGCAATTTCAAAGCTGGAGTTGGGGTTAGTCAAATGTCGAGCGATCGCCCTCACCTGCCCTTTGCTGACAAAAAATTTGGTGGTTTTCCCGCCATTAGGAAGCACGGCTAAATTTTGCACTTGTACATCAGCCAATTCAGAAACCTTAACCATGCCAATACCATCATCGACGACTAACATAGCGCGAGAGTTATTGCTGGTTTTGATTACGTCACCCATTGCCAGGTATTCGCCCACTCGAATAGGGCGTCCTTGAGAAGTTACGGTGCCATCGATCTGCCGAACTTGTACCCAGCGTTCGTTAGCAATAGTTCGGCTTGGTTGAGCCGCACTTAGTTGGCCAATTACTGGCCAACTTCCTAGTAGTAGGAATAATCCGCTCAAATAAATTTGACTCAGAGAGAAGTTCATATTTTGCAACGTTTAACGATAACTAACTTGCAAAATACTTTAAGCAACCTTAGGTATATTTTGTAAGCCTCTTAGGGCTGAATTTTAAGGATGAGGGATGA
>DNXU01000095.1:15804-20394 GCA_003505715.1 Cyanobacteria bacterium UBA8803
CACTTTAGCGACCAATATTGTGGACTCCGCAGATATTCTTCACCTCAAATCCCCCCTGCGGCAGATTTTATTATGGTGATTCACCAGTGATATCATGTCCGTTACCATCTTTCCTTGTATAAAAAGGTTCGTAGTAACCACTGAAGTGGTTACTACAAACAATATCGACGCAACCGGACGCGATATGATTTTCACCACAGGTCTATTCCTCATCCCTCATCCTTAAAATTCATCCCTCATCCTTCATCCCTCATCCTTAAAAATTCATCCCTCATCCTTCATCCCTCATCCTTAAAAATTCATCCCTCATCCTTAAAATTCATCCCTCAAACTTCCCCAACCAGATAAGTTTGTGCTAACTCAGCCGGACTCATGCGTTCATAGAGTTCAAAGGGCTGATGAATCCAGGGATTATCAGGTAAGTAGTCTACATAATAATCGGGGGCAATTATTGAAGAGGCTTTGTACCAGAGGACAGCCGTGCGAATCTCCTCAATGCGATCGCCGTAATGGTGATTCAGCCATGCGATCGCCTTCTCCAGGCTAATACCAGAATCCACTAAATCATCCACAAGTAGGACGCGACTACCCAATCGGTCAGCAGTCATGGCTAGATGCTGGGAGAATATAATTGAACCGCGGATGCGATTCTCTGGTCCGGTATAAGAGGATGCAGACAGAATGGCCAGGGGTTTGTCATATATGCGGCAGAGAATATCGCCAACCCGCAATCCCCCCTTGGCAATACAGACAATCTGATTGAAATTCCAGTTGGCTTGATAGAGTTTTACAGCCAGCTGTTCGATTTTGTGATGGTACTCTGACCAAGAAACGTAAAGGTCGGACATAAAAATAGTCTAGAGAGGCGTCAAGATTGCCAAGATTTTAGCGGCATGGACAGTACTTTTGCAGCCCTCAGGCTACACAATCATTAAAAGCGCTGGTCATATAGAGAATCATCAATCTTTAGAGGGCTTTCCAAAATTTTTTATCAGGCATTACTTTACCTCACTTAATCTTTAATATAAGATGGATAATACCTATTCTGATGAATTAAAAAATAACTGAAAACTGATTTGTCGGCTATTTTTGACCGATAGCTAAAGACAAACCTTGAAGCTTTTGCTAGGTTAATACAGAAAGTGATAATAGTAAAATAATCAGCCTGAGTCGTCATGACTATTAGCACATCCTTTGACCTTGGAGTCACCCATCTCCCAGACCATACTCAGCTACCAGAGTCTGATGGTACATTTGTGAAAAATTTTCAGGAGCATCCCCAGAGCATTCTATTAACTGATGCCATCAGACCTGTATTGCAGGAACTCCATCCCCATGGCTGGTATCGCATTGGCCAAGATTGTGGCATCTATTGGCGCTTGACTGACCCGCCAGAAAAAGGTGCGGAAGCTCCCGATTGGTTTTATGTCCCTAATGTACCGCCCCTAGTCGATGGTGAGGTGCGGCGGTCTTATGTTTTGTGGCACGAATATGTGGCACCGCTAATTGTACTGGAATTTGTATCTGGGGATGGGTCGGAGGAGTGCGATCGCACTTCGCCCTTTCCAGATGACGAACAAAATAGTGAAACAAGGAAAAGACCTGGCAAATTCTGGGTATACGAGCAGGCAATGCGAGTGCCTTTCTATGGTATTTATGAAGTGAAAAAAGCCTCGGTAGAAGTTTATCAATTGGTGCAGGGTCGCTATGAAAGAATGAGTGCCAATGAGCGGGGTCACTATGCGATCGCGCCGATGGGGGTTGAGTTGGGCATCTGGCAAGGGCGATATGACGAAATGGAGCTACCTTGGCTACGTTGGTGGGATAGTGAAGGGAATTTGTTGTTAACTGGAGAAGAGCGATCGCATTTATTAGCATCCCAGTTAGAGCAGGAACGCCAACGCGCCGAGCGATTAGCAGAACGTTTGCGACAGATGGGAATTAATCCGGATGAGGTTTGATATCAAGTCCGGTAGCACCTTTCCTTGTATAAAAACGACAATATCGACGCAACCGGACACTCTACCCTCTGCCTCCTGCCTTCTTCCGCTAGTCTGTGGGCATTTCCCCAAGTTCGTTTCTATCCTAAAAGAAGGTACTTACATAATTTAGGGAGAATCAGTTGTTATGGCTGGTTTTGGTAATTTTGTTCAAAAAACGGTTTACTTCGGCGTAGGTTTAGCCTCTTACGTCACCGAGAAAGCCGGAGAAACCTTGTCAGAACTACGAGATCAAGCTCAGAAAGCGGCGGATGAACTCGTTGCTCGTGGCGAAATTACGGCAGACGAAGCTCGTAAGTTGGTTGATGAGATGGTAAAACAGGCACAACAGCAACCTGTTCAACCTGCTGAGAAGGAAAAACCACAAGAGCCGCGCCGGATTGAAATTCTTTCCGATGATGAAGAACCAACTCCCAGCGAGACTGACAATATTGACGCGATGCGACGGCAGGTGCAAGCTATGCAAGAAGAACTGCGCCGACTCAAGCGCGACTAATAATGCTAATTCAAACGACTATGAATTATGCTAAACTAACGTCTCACTGGTAAAATGTAATCCCTGCTTCGGCTAACTCTGGGCTGGGAGAGCTAACGATAGTGCCTGAGCTAACTGAGCGATCGCCACATTAAGGAGGGTAGTTCCCTAAATCCTATGGAAGAGTGGCCCAAAACGATTTTTGACACCCTGGAATCATTGGCTGGTATGGTTGATGAGTTCTTCCTGGGAGTCAATGAAATTGTTGAAGAACTGGCTGATGAATGGAATAATACGGTCGGAGCAGAAATTGACAAATGCTTGCAGGATATTTTTGAACCAATTGTTGAGAGCTATTTTGAGTTTGACGATATAGTAAGCGAACCCGATCAGACGTTTACCTATCCGGTGGCACCGACGTTAGAAAGAAATCCGGCCTGCATCGGTTGCCGCCATTACCACGGTCAAGCCTATGGGGGTAATTTATTGGTCTGTGGTATGCACCCCTATGGCTGGGATACGGAAAATTGCCCGGATTGGGAATCTAATTGAAGAGCCGCTATGATTAACTCCTCCACTCAGGAATCCTCATCATTGGAAGTCGAGACATCCTCAATAAAATATGGCGAACGCGAGATTGCGGAGGGGAAGCTAATTACTTTTCCCAATCCTCGTGTGGGACGCCGCTATGATATCAGCATCAGTTTGCCAGAATTTACCTGTAAGTGCCCGTTTTCTGGTTATCCAGATTTTGCCACAATTTATATTACTTACGTGCCCAATGAGCGAGTTGTAGAGCTGAAAGCACTGAAACTATATATTAATAGTTACCGCGATCGCTACATTTCTCACGAAGAGAGTATCAATCAAATCCTAGATGACTTCGTGGAGGCTTGCGATCCCTTAGCAGTGACAGTTAAAGGTGATTTTGCTCCACGGGGTAACGTTCACACTGTTGTCGAAGTACGGCATCAAAAATAGGACTAGGACTTACGCATTGACAGAAAGCTTCTAGTATGCATTCAGTCCCATTCTCTATACATTTCTTATTTATTGTCTCAGTACCCTTGGTCAACTGCGATCATCTTATAGGTAGAGCAATACAACCATATAACAAGTTGACAAGTCATATTGTCAGCAATTTGAGTAAGGCATTTGCCAGAGTTTATCAAGTCTTGTAAATTGTCAAAANNCCATTTGAGTTGCTCTTTGATATGTAGCAATTCTCATAGCTATGGGGTACGACGTGATTCAAGTACCGCAAAGAACGCAAAAATGAACCATGAACCGTTAAGACTGGCTGACTAGAGAGCCTGGTGCCACGTCAGGTAAATCTTCCGATCGCTTTTCACACTGATCTAAAATGTCTATCAGTTCTCGCTCAAAGGCTACTTGGGCGCGGTTGGTTCTGCCGCCGATGTAGAAGCGATCGCCTTTTTGTAGTGCCCAAATCTGAGAGTGGGAGACGTAACTCATGATGACCCCCAGCATGAGCAAGCCAAAGCCTGTGTAAACTATGGGGATGCCGGGATCGGCTTTAATTTGTAAGCCAGTACTGCCAATCACCTCTTTAACTTTGAGGGTTAACCCGTTCACCTCAGTTGCCATACCTGCCCGCACGGTAGAGACTAGCTTACCCGTGGTATCGTAAACCAAGAGCGTTCCTTGCAAGTCTTTTGCTAGCAGGGAAACTCCTTCGCTTAAATCTGGTTTCGTAGGCACCCAAGTACCCCAGATGCGCCCTTGACCACCTATATCTAGTTTCGCCATTGGTAACTGAAAGATGGGGCTGTTGTTCACCTGCACCTGCACGGCAGCAATTCCCCAGTCAGTTTGATAGAATGTCACGCCTCGGTAGCGCAAGGGTTTATTCACATAGATGGTTTGCTGATCAACTTCTTGTTCTTGATTATTTAGTACAGATAAATCGGAGTAAAACTGATTAATGTCTCCTTCCGGACTGTAATCAATCCAGAAACGATTAACTCGCACCGACCAATCTTTAGGAATTTGGGGTGATGCCCATGGCCCTGCATCTATAATATTGGTGACCTTAAAGGTTTCACCACTAGCAACCATTTCTTGAGCCATAAAACCAGTCATCGCCCCCCAAAT
>DNXU01000095.1:20402-25146 GCA_003505715.1 Cyanobacteria bacterium UBA8803
GCTAGGATCAGGAGCATACTGGCATGAACGACGATAGGGCCAATGCGCCCGATAATTCCCTTACGGGCGTAAAGGGTATCGCCTTCTCTAAAAACTCGATAGCGCCGTTCCTGTAAGAATTGGGATAGGGAATTTAAAGAACCTGTATCGAGTTCGGCACTTAGGGCAAGTTTCTGAAATTGGCGGGGTTCGGTGTAATATTGCCAGCGACGGGCGGCTTTTAGGGCAGGAAACTGTCGGGTGAAGGTACAGGCGGTGAGACTGCTGCCGAAAAGGATGAGGATTGACAAAAACCACCAAGTACGGTATACGTGGTCTAATCCAATCGCTAAAATGACTTTCCAGGTCAGGAAACCAAACAGAGCTGGCTCTTCTGGATAATTGGCTTGATAAAAGGCTAGGGACTGACCCTGTTCGATGACAGTACCGCTGATACTAAAGAGAGCGATCGCCAACAGCAGCACGATCGCTAACCGTAAGTCGGCTAGCACTGGCACCAGTTGATGCCGGAAGGCACGGCCAACATTGGGTAAAGATGAATTTTCTAAAGTCATTGGATTGAATCAAAACATTCCGACAGGAAGCCGAGACAGCAAGGAGAAGACGCCGAATCCTATCAGGAGAACACCACTGGCTGGTGTAATCCAACCCGACCACTGGCGCAAGTCTAATAACNNGTTCAGGGAAGCCGTAAAAGTCCCCGCCACAATCAAAGGAGTGACATACCCAGCTGTATAGGATAACAGCAAGACGCCACCTAAAATCCAGTCTTGGGTTGTGGCAACCCAGGCTAGTAGAGTTGCCAAAACAGGAGTACTGCAAGGAGAAGCGACTAGACCAAAAGTTAATCCTATTAAATAAGAGCGTACACCTTTAGGCCAGTCTTGGGAAATCCATTCCATTCCACCCCAGGCGGGAAACTGGAATGGCAAGGCTTCCAGCAAGTGCAGTCCCATTATGATCGCAATTAAACTGACGACTATCGGCAAACCAATGCCTACTTGACCGTAGACTCGTCCCACCGAGGCGGCGAGAATTCCCAATGCTGCTAAGGTAGTTGCTAACCCCAGCGCGAACCAAGTGGACTGGGTGGCAGCCTGCCAGCGTCCTTTAGCCTCATAGCCACCGATGTAGCCAACGGTAATGGGCAGCATGGAAAGCATACAGGGCGTCAAGCTGGTGAGCAACCCAGCAGCAAAGATAATACCGATACTCACCCCACTTAGGTGGGTTAGCTGATGGTCAACGAGGCGATCGGCAAATTGTTCTAGTTCGTAAAGTTGAGTTTGTAATGTTTCAATCATGCAGCAACTGGATCTGGAAATGCCCACTATGCTTGCATTTTAGCGTAAGGGGGGTCGCTAAATGGAGCGAGGAATAAGAGTATTGCTCATGCCTTTGTTCCCTAGGGAGTGTTATAGATAAATTTTGCCCAGTAGAATAGTAATATTCCTGAAAAACTTACGCAGAGCCTCTATTAGTNNGGGATGAGGGATGAGGGGGAGAAGGACTTTCATCCTTTGTGGTTAGCGAAGAGCTATGGTAATTAATTCCCTGGGGGGATTTGATACTTTTGCAAAAGGTCTAATAACCTAGGACTTACGCAGAGCCTCTATTAGTAGGGTGTGTTATGCAGTAGCTAACACACCATGACCACTATATTTTGCATTCTGCTAAGATCAGCCTCGAACGCCGCAAGCAGAACATTTGTTCTAGATGGAAGCAATAGGAGTGTGTTTAGAAATGAAATTTAGTACTTTAGCCATTACTACACTTCTAATCACCCAAGTGATATCTCCAGCTCAAGCCCTAACCCACTGCTGGTTTGCAGAAGGTTCTATATATTGCTGGGATGACAATAATGCGTGGCGCGATCGCTACGATGAGCGGGAATACAGTCCCAGATGGTTGAGCCAAAATCACTTTTATGATGATATCAACCAGCTTTATCGAGAAGTCCTAGGCCGCGAGGTCGATCCTAGCGGACTGACAACCTTCACCAAGAAAATGCGCCAAGGTAAATCATTAAAATGGGTGAGAGCGCAACTGGCAAGGAGCCCAGAAGCTCAAAGCGCTGTTAACTGGGTTTACCAAGAGGTTCTAGGCCGTAATGTCGATCCGAGTGGGTTAAAAACTTATACAAAACGATTGCGCACGGGATGGACAATCCAAGAAGTTCGACAAGACGTTGCTGAAAGTGAAGAAGCAAGCAATCGCAAACGTTTTATCAGCCAGCTATCTCGGGTTTGATAGAGGGATGAGGAAGTAAAGGGATGAGGAAGTAAAGGGATGAGGGAGTAAAGGGATGAGGAAGTAAAGGGGTGAGGGAGTAAAGGGGGAGCCAATTACCAATTACCCATTACCCATTACCAATTACCAATTACCCATTACCTATTTCAGAGGTTGATTGGTGAAGAATTTTTCGGTATTGGAATTTTAGTGCCAGTCCCAAAGTAACCTGCTTCATCAACCAGTACAAGACCGCAAGCACTATAAACGAGATCGCCATAACTAGCAAAGGGCGTTTAGCAGTTAAATCATCCAATAATGTCCTAGCTAGATCTTCTGGTTGAGTGACTAAGTCCCAGCTATTGAATCGTTTGAATCGTCCCAAATAGATACCAACAGCAGACAGCGCGTGAGTAATCAACTCCGCTAGGAGGATAAACTTGCCCATCCCTTGCTGCCGTAAGTAGTAACCAAGGTTAATTAAAGATAGAACGTAGGCTTCAAACCCAAGTAGGATAACGCTCACATGCTGCGGAATTAGGACTAAGGTTACAATCCACACGGAGTAACGAGCGCGAATAGCCCCAATTAGGTGAATAATATCTGTGAGTAGATAAGGTGCGTTGGGTAAAAAGGCAATGAAAACTACCAAACCCACCCACCACAAAACAGAACGCGATCGAGATGAGCGGCGGAACAGCCAAAAACTCAATGCCAACGGGATAAAAGCCAGAAATAGATTCCAAGCCATCCAGCCACTATGGCGGTGCCACGCCTTCCAGGCATTAGCAATGATAAGTTTTACAGGCATTTGCTTATAGTCTTGAGTCTGCTGAGGGTTGTTATTATCCCCAGTATAACTAGTGCATCTTGGAGATGAAATTCGCGATCGCCTTTAAGGCGAGGGAGAATGGGAGAAGGAGAGAGAGATTTTAGCCGATCACTAACGATAGAAATAAAAATTTGGAGAGATGATAGTTCACTTTCTAGCTTTATCTTGGCAAAATCTTTAAAATCTAAAAACAGAACCTGGTTAGAGGGTCAAGCCTTGGAGATCTCAATGCAGGAACAGTTGCAAACCGCGATCGCCCCCTATCGTTATACAGTTGACTACTTGGAAATCCGAGTTGAGCAGAGTGAGGAAAGTGCGATCGCATTTCACGGTCAAGATCTAGAGGCTGTAGACCGAAGTTTTGGCCTAGCTGGTGGCATCCGCGCCTGTCGTAAGGGTGGCTGGAGCTTTGTTACATTTAATGGTTTAGCCGAGTTAACAGATCAGATTGAAGAAGCGATCGCTCAAGCGCATTTAGTTGGCAAAGAAACGACTCGCTTAGCACCGCTCGAACCTATTCAAGATTACGTCGCCGTAGAAATGGGTTGCGATCCTCGGGGCATATCTCTGACACAAAAGCGGCAGTTAATGGAGGAGTACAACCAGCTATTAATGCAGTACGACCCTCGCATAAAAACTACCAAGGTAGGATTGCGCGATCGCTTTACTATCAACTATTTTGTTAACTCCACAGGCACCTGCATTACCCAAGAACGGCTGGATGTGTCGGCAAGATTTGGCGCACTCGCTCGTGGGGATGGGGATGTGGTTCGTCAAGGCTTTGATGCCGTTCACTCCCGTGCAGATTATCATGCTGTAATTGGCTTGGAAGACCTAGTCTTGGGGGTAGCCAAACGAGCCTTGGGTCAGCTAGAAGCCAAACCTGTACAAGGGGGAAAATATACTGTAGTTTTAGATCCTTACCTGGCTGGTGTTTTCATTCACGAAGCGTTTGGGCATCTCTCTGAAGCCGATTTTGTCTATGAAAACCCCGATTTGCAAGAACTCTTGACTTTAGGCAAACCCATCGCGATCAAGCAACTTAACGTTATTGATGACGCTACTCTCAAGGGTTTACCTGGTTCCCTAGAATACGATGATGAAGGAGTTCCTGCCCAGCGCAAGTATCTGATTAAAAATGGTATCTTAACAGGACGCCTACATTCGCGGGAAACAGCTGGTAAGATGCAGGAGGAGCTAACAGGCAATGCCAGAGCTATTAACGCTTCTTACCCACCAATCGTGCGGATGACTAATACGGGTATTGAACCAGGGGACTGCTCTTTTGCAGCGATGATTGCAGATATTGAAGAAGGCGTTTATGCGCTGCGAGTGCTGGGAGGACAGACTAATGGCGAGATGTTTACCTTTGCTGCTGGAGAAGGGTATATGATTCGCAACGGCCAGCTGGCAGAACCCGTTAGCGATGTTACCCTCACCGGCAATGTGTTCCAAACTCTCAAAGATATCGAAGCGATTGGCAACGATACTGTTTATGGCAGTGGCGGCTGTGGCAAAGGCGGACAAATGCCTTTAGCTGTGAGTGCGGGCGGCCCTCACCTACGGATTAAAGATGTGGTGGTGGGCGGTCGTTCTAAACTTTAGGACATTAGCGATCGCTAACCAGAAGTAATCAACACAATTCTCCCTCTCATCCCTCATCCCTCATATCATGTCCGGTTG
>DNXU01000095.1:25332-28561 GCA_003505715.1 Cyanobacteria bacterium UBA8803
ATCCCTCATCCCTATTTCTAAAACAGGGATGCTAGACCATGGTTGCTTCCCTGTTAAGATTTCTTGACATTTTATTAATGGTTGCCCTTCAGGTGAGAAGATTATTCTCTGCCAGAAAACTCACTCAAGGTGAAGGTAGTGGGCTTCTGCTTCTAGCTGACGGATCAAGGCTTCATCGCCCTTGGCTCTAGCAACTTCTAGACGATGCTCCAGGTTTTTTTGCAGGGTTTGGCGATGAGCAACAGCAGCTTCTTTAGCTTTAGCACGGAGATTTCTGTTCATGGCAAACATTCCTTTTTTCTGAATTGCGCTATCATTCCTGATTTTTAAAATAACACGGAAAAAATCCGGATGTCTAGAGGAACCGTATAATTTAATACAGAAATTAGCGAATGCTTAAGGTTATGTTAGCAAATCTGACTTAAAAATCAGGCAGAAGGGCGTTAAGCGGTTAAACTGCAAAAAACAGAAAATTCCCTAAGTTAATGTCTGAAAACCGGATCGTCACGCTTTTAAGCGATTTTGGTTTGAGGGATGTCTATGTGGGTGTGATGAAAGGTGTTATCGCTCAAATCAATCCGGCGTTAACCGTGGTCGATCTCACCCACCAGATTCCCCCCCAAAATATTGCCGCTGCTAGATTTAGCTTGATGAATGCCTATCCTTATTTCCCTACAGGAACAGTGCATGTAGCGGTAGTCGATCCGGGAGTGGGCAGTCAGCGGAGAGCGATCGCCTTGCAACTGGAGAGTGGTTTTCTGGTAGGACCAGATAATGGTTTATTTAGTGGCGTTTTAAACCACGACTCAGTGGTAGCAGCAGTTGAACTCACCAACCCAGATTATTGGCAAACCCCCACACCTAGCCAAACATTTCATGGTCGAGATATCTTTGCTCCTGTGGCAGCGCATCTGGCTAGCGACGTTCCCTTAGCACAACTGGGCAATACCCTTAACCCAAGTACACTAGTGCAGTTGGCAATTCCTGAACCAACAAAAACGGCAATTGGTGTAGTAGGCTGCATCCAATACATCGACTACTTTGGTAACTTAATTACGAATATTCCAGCAGCCGAGGTTGAGGGAACTCCTTGGTCGCTGGCGGTGGGCGATCGCCAAATCCCCAGCGGTCAAACCTACAGCGATCGCCCCCTTGGCGAGGTTGTTACCCTAATTGGTAGTCACGGTTGGGTGGAAATTGCCGTTAACAGTGGTAGCGCTCAATCTGAGTTACAGGTAGATTTGGGGACAATCGTAGAAGTGGTACTCACCACAACAACAAAACGTTAAAGTTAAGACAACATGGTAGGTATTAGGTGTTGGGCCTTAGGGGGTAGGTGGTGAAGACAAGCTAAAACCTAAAACCTGGAACGTAAAACCTAGTACCTATGCCTTACCTTTAAAAATATAGATAGGTAGAGAACAGGATAGGTTATGACTTTACAACCTGAGTGGGCATCCGAGGTTTACCAGGGTCAATTTGGCGAATTTACCATTACCCAGAGCGATCGCATTGGCGTGATAGTTTACCGCAGTAGCTTAGTGATTGCTGCGTTAAGCTTTGCCATTGGTAGCGGATTGGTATTGTGGCAGGGGGAAAATCTCACAGTTTTGAGGGTGCTAACTCCCCTTTACGCCTTGTTCTGCCTCGCACTAGGGGTTAGCTTAGTCACGATTCACATTTATTTGGCACCCCTGCACCGACTCCTGCAACTGTTTTGGGGTATTGGCAGCATTGCCGCAACTGTACTGGCTCTCTCTACTAACGAACCGCTTCCTTTATTAGTTTACAGCCAGCCAATGGCGCTGTTGGGCATTGGCTTTACGTTTGCGGCTTTAACCGGGATTTATTTTAAGGAAGCCTTTTGCTTCAACCGCGTTGAAACCAAGTTTCTTACGCCCCTAGTACCGTTATTGTTACTGGGACATTTGGCTGGTGTGTGGCCGATTGTAGGGGAGCAGGTTCTACTCGGCATCTGGACTGTTTTGTTTATAGTATTTGCCCTGCGTAAAGTAGTACAACCAATTCCTCCTGACATCGGTGATAAATCCGTTTTTGCCTATCTTCAACAAAAGCGTGTTGCTCATTCATAAATTATAACCCTTTATATTTAGCTTCTGGGAAAGCCACTTTTGTGAAATCTGCAATTTTTTTATTTAGGGTGTAAGCGAAAAAAATGATTACCTTTTAGGAGAGAATAACTAATATGAAAAGTGTCTTGAAAAAACGCTAGTCAACAATCACAAGATAAGCTGTTACGCCTTTAAATTTGCTAATTTAATGGCTGAAACCCTTTTTGGGGTTTAATTGCTTTTAAAAATTAGATTACGAACAGCTTATATAACTTGATTTATTAATCATTCAGCCGTCAGCGCTCGGCAAGTGGCCGAATGACTGCAATCTGTTAATAGGCAAAACGGGTGTGAATAAGAAATACATTGATGGTTTATTAAATAACTCATCTGGAATTTCAATGGAAACTGTCAGCGGTGCAATTTGGCAATTTGAGGAAGATATACAAAGCGAGCAATCCCGATCATCGGTGGTGCTAATTCAATAAAAATGCAACAGAGAATTTTCATGGGGATCTTAAGTATTACGAGTTGCCTGATAGCTGGAGTTACTCAAGTATCACTGGCTTCTCAATGGGGATCAAGATTGACAGGAGAACCTTACAGTTTATTAGTCTCTTCAAGTCCTTCTACGCCCTTTTTGGAAACTATTCAAGTGTTCCCCCCACCTTTAGGAGAACTCATTGAAACGCAATGTAAAACAGTACCTACGGGAGTAGGCATTCCAGGATTTCAGCCAGGAATAGCGAAAACCGCTGTGCTTCAGATGTTGGGTACTCCCACTGGGACTGCTCAAGGCTACTGGCCTAACACCCGTGCTGTGTATTATGAATTAATACCCGAACAAGTGAGCTTAGGTTTTCTGTTTGATAAAAACTCTGAGCGAATTCGCCAAACGGAAGCATCCTTTACACCTGGGGTTGATTCTCAAACCGTGTTACTAACCTTGAACGGCATGTTAGGCTGCAAGCTTAACGAACAAATCCAGCAAGGATTAGAACAAGTATGGCAGCAAAAAACTAAGCAGTTCTCCTTTCGGCTGAATTATCTTGAGGGTGTGATTGAACGGCAAAAGGGCGATCGGATCTACATCGGCATTTGGGAAGCAGATTTACATTAAATGGGGAATTGGTGATGGGTAATGGGTGATGGGTGAT
>DNXU01000095.1:28592-28897 GCA_003505715.1 Cyanobacteria bacterium UBA8803
GTGATGGGTGATAGGTAATTGGTGATTGGTTATTGGTTAACGCTCTTTTGTCACTCTCGGCAGAGCCAAATCTGAAGCCCTACATAGAGAGACTTTCACTATTGTGGTCTAAGACATAAGTTTCTATCAGTTTGCGATCGCTAAATGGCAGATTCGGGTTGACTTTCATCAGTTGGCTAAGATTTTTATTTTTCGAGAGTGACAAAAGAGCGTTAACCAATAACCAATCACCAATCACCAATCACCAATCACCAATAACCAATCACCCATCACCAATAACCAATAACCAATCACCCATCACCAAT
>DNXU01000235.1 GCA_003505715.1 Cyanobacteria bacterium UBA8803
CCCTCATCCCTCATCCCTATTTCAGAACGGCGATCCCTACCTGAGAGGTGAGGAAGGTATGACTAGTGCCCTACGAAAGATTAGGTACATTCAAAAGGTAGGTTAACTAGCTATCACCCTAAGCACTACACTGATTTTCGTAATCCTACGGAGTTTTAGTAGCAACCTGGTATAGAACAAATTATTCGGAGAGTTGAACGGATGCAACCCACTAACCCCAACCAATTTACAGAGAAAGCCTGGGAAGCGCTCTCCCGCACCCCAGATATTGTTAAAGCGTCCCAGCAACAACAGATCGAGAGCGAACACTTGATGAAAGCGCTCTTGGATCAAGACGGACTTGCCACCAGCATTCTTAATAAAACCGAAGTGCCCGTACAGCGAGTGCGCGAGGCAACCGAAAGCTTTATCCAGCGTCAGCCTAAGGTGTCCGGCGGCAGCGGCTCTGTTTACCTCGGACGCAGTCTTGATACCCTTCTCGATCGCGCAGAGTCCTATCGCCAAGAGTATAAAGACGAATATATCTCCATCGAGCATCTGATGCTGGCTTATACCAAAGACGATCGCTTTGGCAAAGCTTTATTCCAAGACTTTAAACTAGATGAAAAGAAGCTCAGAAGCACGATCGCCCAAATTCGGGGGAACCAGAAAGTGACTGACCAAAACCCAGAAGGTAAATACGAAGCGCTGGAAAAATACGGACGCGACTTAACGGCAGCAGCGCGGGAAGGGAAACTCGATCCGGTGATCGGACGCGATGATGAGATTCGCCGCACCATACAAATTCTCTCACGCCGTACCAAAAATAACCCCGTTCTGATTGGCGAACCGGGGGTTGGGAAAACTGCGATCGCCGAAGGGTTGGCGCAGCGTATTGTGGCGGGTGACGTACCGCAGTCCCTGAAAGATCGGCAATTAATCGCTCTGGATATGGGAGCCTTAATTGCAGGAGCCAAGTTTCGGGGCGAGTTTGAAGAGCGCCTGAAAGCCGTTCTCAAAGAAGTGACCGACTCTAAGGGTCAAATTATCATGTTTATTGATGAAATCCACACCGTTGTCGGTGCGGGTGCGACTCAAGGGGCGATGGATGCCGGAAACTTGCTGAAACCCATGTTGGCGCGAGGCGAGTTGCGCTGTATTGGTGCCACAACCCTGGATGAGTATCGCNNAAACCCGCATTGGCTCGTGGTGAAATTCAGTGCATCGGCGCTACGACGCTGGATGAGTATCGCAAGTACATCGAAAAAGATGCGGCTCTAGAACGTCGGTTCCAACAGGTCTACGTCGATCAGCCCAGCGTGGAAGATACCATCTCGATTTTACGAGGTCTCAAAGAACGTTACGAAGTCCACCATGGGGTCAAGATTTCCGATAGCGCCTTGGTAGCAGCTGCTACCTTATCCACCCGGTATATTAGCGATCGCTTCTTACCAGATAAAGCCATTGACTTAGTGGATGAAGCGGCGGCAAGGCTGAAAATGGAGATTACCTCCAAGCCAGAAGAACTTGACGAAATCGATCGCAAAATTCTGCAATTAGAAATGGAGAAGCTGTCACTGCAAAAAGAAAGCGATCCTGGCTCTTTAGAAAGGTTAGAACGGCTAGAAAAAGAACTGGCGAACCTGAAAGAAGAGCAACGGGCCTTAAATGCTCAGTGGCAGTCGGAAAAAGACGTACTCGATCGCATTCAGGGCATTAAAGAAGAAATCGATCGCGTTAATGTCGAAATTCAGCAAGCCGAACGGGAGTACAACCTTAATAAAGCCGCAGAGTTGAAATACGGCAAGTTAGCAGAATTACAAAAATCCCTGCAAGATGCGGAAAAACTGCTAGCGGCTAGCCAGACTAGTGGGAAGTCCCTGTTGCGTGAGGAAGTTACCGAAGCCGATATTGCCGAAATTATCTCCAAGTGGACTGGCATTCCCATCAGCAAGCTGGTAGAGTCGGAAATGCAAAAACTCCTGCACTTAGAAGATGAACTGCACGAGCGCGTGATCGGACAGGATGAAGCCGTTACCGCTGTTGCCGATGCTATTTTGCGATCGCGTGCTGGGTTAGCAGATCCTAATCGTCCCACGGCTAGCTTTATCTTCCTCGGCCCTACGGGTGTTGGTAAAACGGAACTGGCAAAAGCACTTGCTGCCTATCTCTTCGACACCGAAGACGCCTTGGTGCGAATCGATATGTCCGAATATATGGAGAAGCACGCCGTCTCGCGTTTGATCGGTGCGCCTCCGGGATACGTCGGTTATGAAGAAGGGGGCCAGTTGACGGAAGCCATCCGTAGGCGTCCTTATGCAGTGATTCTGTTCGACGAAATCGAGAAAGCACACAATGATGTTTTTAATATCATGCTGCAAATCCTTGATGATGGTCGAGTCACCGATGCTCAAGGTCACACGGTAGACTTCAAGAACAGCATCATTATTATGACCAGCAACATCGGTTCGCAGTACATTTTAGATGTAGCTGGGGATGATGCCCGCTACGACGAGATGCGATCGCGGGTAATGGAAGCGATGCGTACCAGTTTCCGTCCGGAGTTCCTCAACCGCATTGATGAGGTAATTATCTTCCACGCCTTGCAGAAATACCAGTTGCGGCAAATTGTCCAGCTGCAAACCCTGCGTTTGGAGCAACGCCTCGTCGAGCGTAAGATGTCATTAAAGTTGTCTGAAGCAGCGATCGATTTCCTCGCCGATATCGGTTACGATCCAGTCTTCGGGGCACGGCCCTTGAAGCGAGCCATTCAGCGGGAACTAGAAACCCAAATTGCCAAGAGCATCCTCAAAGGTCAATTCAATGACGGCGATACCATCTTTGTAGATGTGGAAAACGAGCGACTAGTTTTCAAACGCTTACCTGCTGAGTTGTTGACAATGGGTAATGGGTGATGGGTGATTGGTAATGGGTGATAGGTGATGGTTGATAGGTAATGGGTGATAGGTAATGGGTAATGGGTAATGGGTAACTGTACAACAAGGTGGCTTTTGCCCAATTACCAATCACCAATCACCCATTACCAATTAACAATCACCCATTACCAATTACCAATCACCAATCACCCATTACCAATCACCCATTACCAATCACCCATCACTACTAAAATCTTATGAGTCCACTCCCTCCATCAGAAACGCTGATCTATGCTTATATTTTTGCCATTACTCTCGCGCTGACTGTGATGATTTATTTGCTGAGAGGTTTTGGCATTCTCACTTTTATTCCGGGTGGTTTTCTGTTGCTCTTGATTTTGGGTTCGATTGGGACGGGAATTGTGTATGGCGTTCAGAAAACGCGACGTTATTAACATAAGAATGATGTAGGGGCGAGTCGCGTGCCAAAAGGCAATGGGGTAACCAATTGAATCTATTGACTCGCCCTCCTCAGAAATAAGTATCCGATGAAGGGGTGAGATCAATCTTAGGGACGATTAAGGGTACTCGCGGCATTCAGTAACCTCCTTATAGGCATAACAATGCCAAGAAGCAATACCTAGGAGGGTTAGAATGGCTGACGAATATAGACCAGAACGTACAGTTTCGGCTGTCTTTAAACAAGAAGAGCAATTAGATAATGTGGTGCGGCGGCTGCTGGATCGGGGGGTTCCTCAAGATCATATCTCGGTGATGGGTAAGAATTTTCAATCCCAAACCCGCATTGCTGGGTTTATTTCTAAGCGTGATGTGATTTTAGGTGGCTTGCGCACGGGAGCAATTTTTGGTTCCTTATTTGGTTCGTTTTTAAGCCTGCTGACAGGTGTTGGGGTGTTATTTATTCCCTTCCTCGGTTCGGTTGTAGCGGCAGGGCCTTTAGGTGCTGTACTGTTGGGGGCGGTTAGCGGTGCGATCGCGGGGAGTGCTGGTGCTGGTTTAGTGTCGGTGTTAGTCGCGCTGGGAATGCCGGAAGACAAAGCGACTGTTTATCAAACTCGTCTAGAGGCTGGTGAATTTCTAGTTATGGCAGAAGTTCCATCTGACCGATCTGGAGAATATCAGCTACTGTTACAAAGTGCTGGTGGGGAAGAAGTGCATGTGAGCAACATGACTCTGCCTCGTCCCTGTCCTGGTCGTTGTAATGATACCACTGATTTGTCTCCGGAAGTCCGGTCTCATCTATCAGAAGATGCTCAGGGAACTTTCATTGAGCGTTACAATGCCGTATTAGATGATACTGAAGACCCCATGAAGGCCGAACAAGCGGCTTGGGCAACTATTCATCAGCAGTATGACGAAGATGAAAATGGCGTGTGGTCTAAGCAAAAAATGGCTGTTTAGTTAACCTCTCAAAAAAACTCTGTAGGTGCGTTATCGCTTGGCGTAACGCACCATCGCCAATACTAATATCAATTTGATTCGTTCATTATTGTTTAAGAAAGTCGAGCTGGCTTAAACCTAACGTGGTGAGGAGAGAGCTGCTAAATTGCAAGAAGTGACGGCGTTTCATAAGATTATTCTGCCTCTCCAATTAACGTAAATGCTGCCCAATCTTTAGGATCGGGATATTGTTGTTTAATGCTCAGCATTGCCTGACGCAAGGCTTGGGCTTTATCTGGATTTTGCTGCATCTGGCGGTAAAATTCAGTCATCAACTGGGCAGTAGATACATCTGGCACTGACCAGAGGGATACAACTACGCTGGGAACCCCAACAGCAATAAAAGAACGAGACAGTCCAATGATGCCATCCTCTCCAATGCGTCCACTTCCTGTATTGCAGGCACTCAAGACTACGAGTTCAGCGTTTAATTTTAACTTGAGAATGTCGGCAGCAGTCAGGAAGCCATTATTGTTCTGAGCGGCAACTAAATCGAATTCGGTCGGTGTGTTGTTAAGAAAATGGGTCAGGTCGGTTAGTTGCCCCTCTAACCCTCCTCCAAGGCGGTAATCTGACTCTTCCTCGCTAGTAAAATCCCGACCTCTGCCGGAAGGGGCAAGCGCGATCGCACCTGAGAATCCGCTGAATCCATCTATTAATCCGTGAGTGGCAAAGTGAATGATTCGTGCCGTAGGCATCTTTTGCACGACGGCAGTTTTAGTGGCAGCTTGACCAATTAGGGCTTGGGTTTTGAGCAAAGTTGCGATCGCCTGTGCTTCCTTTTCCGCTCCCGGTAATGGTTGCAACGGCGCGGGAGCCTGCCCGAGTGCAGGTGGGAAGCTAGGCATAATCGGATTTCCGACGACTAAATATTCATCACTGCTAACTCCAGATGTTGTGTCCTTAAGTCGTTCCCGTTGTTGACGGGTTAGCTCTAGTACCTGAATTGATGGCGCTGTGAGAATTGTGTGTTTTTCAATCAAGTACTTACCCTGCTCATCTTGCAAAGCACTAAAAGGAATTAAAAACAGAGCGCTTTTAGGAATGAAAATGACACGCGCTTTTTCATCACTGGGCAAAAGATCGGCAATTGGTTCAATTAGTAGTTGATATAGTTTTTGTAACGATTGCTTTTGGTCAGCTTTTGGTGCCTGGACAACTGCAATACTGGCGCGATCGCTAACACCAATGGATTGACGGATATTAGTTACGAGGTCTTCTGTAGAGGCACTCTGTTGCTGTCCCTGAGGCTTTAGATCAACCCTACGAAATACTATCTCATCAGTTGGTTTAACCACCCAAATATAGAGTTCCAATGTTTGAGGTTGTTCACCTTGAACTCTTAATTTATTTGGAACAATTGAATACTCAACAAGAGTAGAGTTTTGCGCTTTCGCTATTTGTTTAATCTGCTCAATTGTCGGTGACTCAGTTACTGGTAACCTTTGTGGTAAGCTCGGTTGAGTTGATTGTTCTCGTCTAGGGCTGGCAAGTAAATCCACCACAGCACGCGCCCTTCCCTGCTCAGCAACTTCTAGGGCAGCATCAGTTTTGTTTTGAGCAATCAGAACTTTTTGTAGCAGAATATAAAGACCTGCTTGTTCCTCCACAAGTGAGACTTTTTCTTGGTCACTTCTTTTATTTCGTCGAGATTCTGCAACCTGAACTCCTTCAACTAGAACTCTCTCTGCGTCAGCAAACTTTCCAGTTTCGTAAAGAGCCATTCCTAAATAGCGTAAAGCCAATTCCTCATATGTTCGGAACCTCACACCTAGAAATTGTGCTGAACCTGTCATAGCTTCTCGGTTTGTGAGTTCCCGCGCTAGCGCCAAAAGCTGTTGAGCGTTTTCAATCCCTTGGTTGTAATCGCCCTTTTTAAAGTAAATCTCGCTCAGGGTATACAGCGCCTGCACCTCTGTTGAGTAATCTTTGAGTTCCCGCGCTAAAGCTAAGGACTGCTGACTGTACTCAATTGCTTTGGCATAATCACCTAACTGAGTGTAACCACCGGCTAGATTGTCTAAAAGTATTGCCTTGTTTTTGCGATCGCTACTTCCCTGATAGAACGGTAACAATTGTTGTGTGTACTCAATTGCCTTGCTATAGTTTCCTGCATCATGGGACGCTTTGCCGAGCATATGGAGAATTTCAAGTTCCCACCGTTGGTCTTTGAGTTCTCGTACCATTGGTAAAAGCTGCTCAAACGACTCAAGAATTTGCTTAGCATAAGTCTTTTGATATAAGTAATTAGTGATTAATACACTAACGGGTCTTGCTTGCCGTGTGACTGAGGCATCGTTGAGTTCTTTTGCCAGTCTCAAAAGCTGATTAAAATAATCCAACCCTTTGTCATAGTTATTTAGGGAAAGGTAAGTTTGTGTCAGAGCATTTAACGTGTTGGCTTCTAGTTCACTGCTGTTGACTTTCCGTGCGATCGCAAGTGACTGTTGAAAGTACTCAATCGCTTTAGCATAGTCACCGAGTGCATCATAAAATCTGGTGTAGTTGCTAACGGAGCCGTTGCTAGCGATGCCTTCGCTGTCATAGCTGCCTACATCACTTATGTCATAGCCGTCCGACGCTTGCTCATAGTAACCCCATCCCAGATTGTTAAGAGCTTTTCCTTCCAACTGGTGGTCATGAATCTCTCGTGCGATCGCCAATGCCTGCTCGCTGTATTCAATGACTAGAGATGTACTATAGCCACGATAATGCTCTCCCAAATAGGCTAAGGTTTGCCCTTCCCCTTGGCGGTTTTTAATCTCTCGATAAATCGCTAAGGCTTGTTCAAACGAATCAACGGCATCGGTATCCTCGTCATAAAGCTGCTCAATCCCTTGCTTTAACAGTAGATCTGCCTCAGCTTTCCGGTTGGCTGGTGTCTGCGCTAACACCTGTGGCACTCCCAAAAGCGTTGTCAAATTGAGGCTTCGAGGCGTTTCTATTGTGACGCTGAGTAGAGCGAGCAAGGTAAGTCCGATTCTTGGTAGACGCATAGCTGTAAACCGGATTAACTGTTTAGGAAGCTATATTTCTAACACTTGAGGACTCGTGCTGTAGAAGCGATCGCCATCAAACTTAACCCTTTAAGCGTACATTAGCTGGGGTATC
>DNXU01000503.1 GCA_003505715.1 Cyanobacteria bacterium UBA8803
TCCCTCATCCCTCATCCCTCAATTAACCTCCCCCCTGGTAGAACAATTCGAGAAACCGGAAGAACTTCTCGCACAGTTCCCGATCGCGTGCTCCAGCTTCCATTTCTTTGGTGATTTCTTCCACAGCTTGCAGCCAATAGGGGCGTTCGCTAGGAGGATCGCTGCGACCGCGATGCAGCCGTTTGCTGATAATGGCATCGGCTATATTCACGAGCTGAAACACTTGAACTATGTAGGGGATTTTCTCCCTGGTTAATCCATCAGGATACCCTGTGCCATTGAGTCGCTCTTGGTGACAGCGCACTAAAGCGGCAAATTCCTTGAGAACTGGGAGCTGATTACAGATGAGGGCTGAAACTTCTGGGTACTCTCGAATTTTCGCCCAATCCTGTTCGCTCAACAACCCGGGATTGAGCAGGATAGAGTCAGGAATACCCATTTTGCCCAAACCATGGCAGTAGCTTAAAAAAACCAGCTGGCGCAGTTGGGTTTTGTCTAATTTCAGCCATCGTCCAAAGTGTAGGCACATAGTTCTCAGACGATAGCACCTTAATCCAGCCGAGACATTTCGCGCTAGCTGAATTTGTTCAAGAAAATTTAGAATCTCGGCGTCGCCGGGATGAAGCATCAAACTTCACTGTGAGTCTTTTATTTTTATTTTGGCATTGTTATTTGAGCTTAGCGATCCTCCTCTAGGGGTTGAGAGGGAGCGACACGGGCTGTTTGGCATCCCCAAGTATACCCGATGGGGGTTAAGTTTTATATCCATCCCTCCTTCTCAGTTTGATGCTCTTGGGAAAATTTCCAGCATCCTGCGATCTGAGGGGATGGTTTGGGAACTCTTCCTTTAGTTCTTTAGGAAAAGGAAATTAGCCCAAATGTCAGGTCTGGACACTGATCGCGGTAGCAAGTTTATTACCACTGAGCCAATTGGGGACGCAGAAGCCGACAAGCAGAAGGTGTGGGAGGCGACCAAGAGTGCTTTTGCAGAGCGCAATTGTATCGGCTACTGGCGCTATCCAATTTTCGCGAAGGTCGGGGAGATGCACAAAGAGCCAGACATTCTCATTGCGGATCGAGAACTCAGTCTGGTGGCGATCGAGGTGATTTCTGCCACCATTGACCAGATTGTTGAGGTTAACGAGCATCTATGGCGGTTCCAAAACTTTGACACCCTTGAGGCTAACCCCTATCAACACGCCGAGCATCAGCTGAGAGCCTTAATTGGCTGTTGCGATCGCGAACCAACTCTCTGGCGCAAAATCACGGGACGAGCGTTGGTTGCTCTACCGCTAATTACCCAAGAGCAATGGCAGCAGAGAGGGTTTGACCAGCACCCCGGTTGCCTTCCTAGGATCTTTCAAGACCAGTTGGGTAAGGTGGGTGTCCTTGATCGCATTCAACAATCTGCTCCGGTGGTGCCGGGGGAAGACCTTGATGAGGAGCAATGGAAATTATTGTTGGCTGTCATGAGCGGAACGTCTGTTCTTCGTAAGCCTACTCGTTCCCTAATTTCTACCAACGGGAAGAGCCGTGCCAGTATCGTGGTGGCTTGTGCCCAACAGCTGTATGATTTGGACTTGCAGCAGGAACATGTTGGTAAGGAAATTCCGCCCGGTTTTCAGCGGTTGCGGGGTATTGCCGGATCGGGTAAAACCGTGCTGCTGTGTCAGAAAGCGGCTCACATGCACCTGAAGCATCCAGACTGGGATATTGCCTTAGTGTTTTTCAGCCGCACCCTCTACGACCAAATCATTGGTTTAGTGGATCGCTGGCTGCGCCGTTTCAGCCATGGGGATATTCACTACGACCCCAAGAATAACAAGAAACTGCGAGTGCTTCATGCTTGGGGAGGTAAAGATCAGTCGGGGTTGTATGGGACAGTTTGCCATGCTCATGGCGTTAACCCCAAGGGGGTAAGAGATACGAGCCAAAGACAACCAAATCGGGGATTGGCGGAACTGTGCAAACACCTATCCGAAGAGATTGAAATTAAACCCATCTTTGATGCCATTTTAATTGATGAGGGGCAAGATTTACTCGCTGAGGATGAATTGAAGTATCAGGACAAACAGGCAATTTACTGGATGGCTTATCAAGCCTTACGACCTGTTGACCCAGAACAACCAGAGCAACGGCGTTTGATTTGGGCTTATGATGAAGCTCAAAGTTTGGATAATCTCAAGATTCCGACTACTAAAGAATTGTTTGGGGAAGAGTTGAGCGGCTTATTATCTCAGGGGACGCAATATAACGGTGGGATTAAAAAGTCTGAGGTAATGCGGCGCTGTTACCGTACCCCTGGTGCAATTTTAACGGCAGCTCACGCGATTGGCATGGGGTTGCTGCGTCCGGAGGGAACGATCGCAGGAATTAGCAGAAAGCAAGATTGGGAAAAAATTGGCTATCAGGTCACGGGTAAATTTATTCCGGGTCAACAAATTACGATCCATCGTCCTCCGGAAAACTCGCCTAATCCCGTTCCAGAGTTATGGGGGGCACCTGTATTGGAATTTGAAACCTATGCTTCTCGCCAGGAAGAAATGAGCGCCTTAGCTGATAAAATTTGGCATAATCTCGGTCAAGATGACCTTAAGCCTAGCCGGGATATATTGGTCATCATTTTAGGCCCCACTTACGAGGCCATCGAATTGGAAAATCAGGTGGCTGGTTTTCTGATGGAGCAAGGGATTGATATTTATATCCCAACGGCTTTGGAGTTGAATGAATTGAAACCTCAGTACCCCAATTACGATCCAGACCGCTTATGGATGGAGGGTGGGGTAACTGTCTCTCGCGTCTCGCGGGCTAAGGGCAATGAAGCGGATATGGTGTATGTGGTTGGTTGCGATCGCGTGGCTAGAAATGAGAGTGACGTACATCTGCGCAACCAGCTCTTTGTCGCGTTAACTAGGGCGCGGGGTTGGGTGAGTCTCAGTGGGGTAGGGAACTATCCCTTATACGAGGAGATTCGGCGGGTGATAGAGAGTGGGGATACTTTCACATTTACTTACAAGCGTCCGCTGAAGCGGGATATCGATGAGGGAGAGGATTGATATTTGGATCGGGAATATCAGTTAGGATGAAGGGATGAAAATCCCTCTTCCCCCTCCTTCATCCCTCTCCCTATTTTCTAGATAGAAACAGGTTTCCGAAATGGAACTATGCTAACCCGATTAAAAGTTTCTGGTTTCAAAAATCTCGTAGATGTTGATGTTCGGTTTGGGCCATTCACCTGTGTGGCAGGAGCTAACGGCGTAGGGTAAAGAACTGCAACTAAATACCTAGTCATCTCTTGTTATTTCTTGCGGATTAAGGAGATAATTAGGTGAAGACTAGCTCAGTGAACGATATGGAAACACCGGAAGTGACAATGAGCATTGGAGACGCAGCTTTTTATGCTTGGAAGAACCTGAGAATGGGATTCATCCAGAACGAATTCCAGCGATGCTAAAACTCCTTGAAGATATTGCCACTGATGTCGATGAACCTATTGGCTCAGACAACCCCTTGCGCCAAGTAATTATCAATACCCATTCCCCAGCTGTAGTTGAACAGGTGCCCGATGATAGCCTCTTGGTTGGTGACGCTCCTACACCTCCCTTC
>DNXU01000516.1:0-3279 GCA_003505715.1 Cyanobacteria bacterium UBA8803
GCAAGCCTGAGTAGTTTATACCTTGCACCTTACCCTTTCTAAGATTATTTCATGGTGAGCCAGTAGAGATTGCTGAGATATAGTGCAAAATCTGAGTAGTTCCTCAAAGGTTCTGTTCTACCAAAAAAAGGTTCAAGGCACATGGGGCAACTGGATCGCCAACCCGAAAACTCTGGAGCTAGACAGCTACAGGCAGCAGAAGAAATTTTGCTCTCCATGACGGAGAGTATTGAAGGGATTGAGAATCTGCGGCACAGTCTCATTACCAATTTGTCCCACGATGTCGAGCGGCTCCAGAAGGAAAAAGCCCAGTTGCTTGAGGAGATTGAAACGCTCAAAACCCAGCGCCAACAACACATTCAGCAACAGCAAACTTTGGTCAGGCAAATCGCGCCAGCTTTAGCCAATCAACTGCAAGTGTTACTGACACAACGGCTCAAGCAGCTCGCTGAATCATTGCCAGTTGCGGCAAAGNNCAAAGGAAGGGCAAAAGTCTCAGAGATTGCCAGTTGACAGTGCGGCTGAGACCCCAAGCTCAACTGTCCGGGATTACCAAGAGGATTTTCAGCGCTCGATCGCCTCCTTAGATGCCACCCTGAGAACGACGTTTGGCTCGCTACAACAAGACCTCAGCAGCTATCAAAGTTCTCTATCCCAGCAGTTGCATCAGATGTACAATCTGGAACAGCAAGCCGAGGTAATTTTAGAAACGCTGGTCAATCGGCTGAGAGCCGAAATTCCGCCGGAACCCTCTGAGATACAACAAGATAGTGCGGAGCCATGCAGTACTCAGCACTCAGCACCTAGTATGGCTCAACGCCCCCCGGAAGTATTATCGCCATCACCTGCTCATCCCCCCTTGTCTTTGCCGGAACTGCCGGAATATCTAGAGAGCGATCGCAATAGCGCGATTATTTCTTATCCGTCTGGGCGATCGCTGTCACTCGTACCGCCTCTAAAGCAGACAGAGTCACCTGCTACCATTGCCCAGCCACTGCCTCAACCTCTACCCTTCGGCAAACGCCTGATTGGGTTTGTGCTGGTTTTACTCTCCTTGCTGGCACTCTCGTTGGAAAATGTAGTTGTCAGTATCATTTTCAACCTTTCCCCAACCCCTCGTCTGTCTGCAAGCTTCGGCGGATTTATGGTGCCGACAGTGGGGAATTCCTTACTGCTTTTGTGGCTGCGGATGCTGGTGATGGTGCCGCTGATGGCAATTTTGGCAACTGGGTTTTATCCTTTGCTGTGGCGGGATATCCAACAATTTCTGCAAGCCAAAAATTGGCGGTTATTCGGCAGTGTGTTGAGCAGTGGGTTCTTTTTGTTTTTGTCTCAAGTGCTAATTTATTTGGCGCTAGGGTCAATTGCACCGGGGATTGCCGTTACGATTTTCTTCATCTATCCCATCCTGCCCTTACTGTTTGGCGATCGCTTCAGCCGATTGAGCAGTTTGGCGATCTTTAGTATGGTGATAGGCGGATTTATCCTGATTACTCTACCTAGTACTAGCGGTGGGCACCTTTCGGGGTTAGGTATTATGGCAGCGAGTGGTTCGGCGATCGCCTTTGCCGTGCGTTTAATTTTGATCCAAACCTCTGCCAAAAAACTTCACCCCATTCCTTTGCTCTGGCTTAACTTAGCCATCGTCTTGGTGTTTTCTGCCCTTAGTTTGGTCTTACCTTTACCAGCATCCTGGCACTTGGACGTTGAACCTACTCTATGGCCGAAGTTGGTAATTAGCGGGTTGGTCTTAGGTGGTACTGCAATTTTGGGTTATGTATTAAACCACATGGGGATTGCCAGGATTGGTGCAGCTAGTGCGTCAATTTTGGGGGCAACTTTGCCAGCGCTAACAGCACTTTTGGCATTAATCCTCATGCACAGTAGTTTAGAGTTTCCGCAAATTATTGGGATGCTGTTGGTGAGCCTGGGAGTTGCTGCTCTGAGTTTTGAGCGATCGCGCCGTCAATCTACAATGAGCCAATCCGCTAATAGGCTGACTTAGAAGCGCTTGACAAGCATAGCCGCTAGTGTGGCTAAAGCCACGTTCTGTAAACGGAGAGAGAGGGATTCGAACCCTCGTTAGAGTCACCCCTAAACAGCATTTCCAGTGCTGCGCCTTCAACCACTCGGCCATCTCTCCAGGGGATTTAGGGCGTGCGCTAAGTTCAAAATCATCAACTTCTGCACGCGATCTCTAATTGTACACTAAAGTAATGACTCAGTACTATAAAATTCAAATTCACAATCGCCAAACCGGTATCAAGCATACCGTACAAGTGCCAGAAGACCGATATATCCTGCAAGCTGTGGAAAACCAGGGCGTAGAACTCCCCTTTTCTTGTCGTAATGGTGCTTGTACTAGCTGTGCCGTCCGGGTCATCTCCGGTGAAATCTACCAACCTGAAGCCATGGGGCTTTCTCCCGATTTGCGCGATCGCGGCTATGCTCTGTTATGTGTGGCTTATCCCCGCTCAGACCTAGTCGTCGAGACTCAGGATGAGGATGAAGTCTACGAACTCCAGTTTGGCCGCTATTTTGCTAAAGGCAAGGTTCGGTTTGGACTACCTCTGGATGAAGATTAGCTTTGGAAAATTGGGAATGGGAAATTGGAAATTGAGAATTGGCCAGATTTTTGAGCAACTTCGCTTTTATTCTTCCCCACTCCCGGTTACCCACTTCCGGTTTCCCACTTTCATCTGGCAATTGGCCATTTTCTGCTGCTGCCTCCTATTACTAGGGGGTTGCCAACCCACGAAAGTCCCCAAAGGCATCCCGGTTCAGGTTCGGCAAGTTGTTAGTGGTCAAACCTTGGAAGTATTGAATCCCATGCAGCAGCCGGGATTGATGAAGCGGGTAAGGTTGATTGGCATTGAGGCACCAGATCTCAAGCAACAGCCTTGGGGAGCAGCAGCTAAAAACCGCATCGAACAAACCATTGGTGAAATCAGAGGTCAGGAATTAGTCTTAAAACCTGTTGTTCTAGAATTTGATGTCCAAACCAAAGACAGTTTCGGTCGCTGGCTAGCCTATGTTTGGCATGATGGGGTATTGCTCAACGAACAGTTAGTCAGAGAGGGATATGTGCTAGCCTCACCGCGATCGCCCAATAATAAATACAACGAACGGCTGACCCGCGCTCAGGAATACGCCAGAATCATGGGATATGGCATTTGGAACCCCAACCAACCCCTGCGCTTGACGCCAGCAGAATTTCGACGGCAAAATCCTTGAAGAATGAGGAGAGAGCTTTGTCTTCTTCATCCTTCATCCCTCATC
>DNXU01000516.1:3339-6901 GCA_003505715.1 Cyanobacteria bacterium UBA8803
TCCCTCATCCCTCATCCTTTCCTATGAACCAGCCAACCCCCGACCAACTACAAATCTTCTTGGACATTGCCACCGAAGCTGTCATGGCAGCTGGTGCGATCTTGGAAGCCTACTGGGGCAGGTTAGAAACCGTAGAAGAAAAAGGGCGTCCGGGAGACTTAGTCACAGCTGCTGATAGAGACGCTGAAACTATAATTATCAAAGTTCTACAGCGTCACGTTCCCCAACACGGGGTTCTAGCAGAAGAATCCGGTAAACTGGGAGAAACGCAAAGCGAATACCTTTGGGCGATTGATCCTCTAGATGGTACGACCAATTACGCCCATCAGTACCCAGTGGCTGCGGTCTCTGTGGGACTGTTGATTTCTGGCATACCTCAGGTAGGAGCGATTTATAATCCCTTTCGGGATGAACTATTTCGCGCTGCTAGAGGTTTGGGCGCAACTCGCAATCGGCATCCGATCCAAGTCTCCCGCACCTCTGACCTCAACAAAAGTCTACTGGTTAGTGGCTTTGCTTACGATCGACGAGAAACGTCTGACAACAACTACGCTGAGTTTTGTCACCTAACTCATTTAACTCAGGGAGTGCGCCGTAGTGGATCTGCATCTCTAGACTTAGCTGATGTAGCTTGTGGCCGTTTAGATGGCTACTGGGAACGGGGAATTTCTCCTTGGGATATTGCAGCTGGGGTAGTGCTGGTTGAAGAAGCTGGGGGCAAAGTGAGTGCTTACGACGGTAGCCCATTAATCATGGATTCGGGTCGGATTTTAGCAACCAACGGTTACATTCACGAGCAACTGAGCCATGAACTGCTACAGGTCTGTTCCTTCTCCAGTTTGAAATAATTTTATTTGTTAACTGTGAACTTTCCTGACAGTGTTCATCGTGGAAAGGTATTTCCTAGAATAACTAATGAGGATGTCAACGGTTCTCCCAAAATCTGAGACATACTAGAATCAATTCTTTTGGCAGAGAAAGTGGACAGTGCCCTATGTCTTTTCAAATCGAACGCGGACTCTTCAAATTTGATTTCACCGATCATCATGCGATTTTAGGAGTTCCAGTGGATGCGGATGAGAAAGAAGTCCGCAAACAGTATCTCAAGATTGCTCGCCGCTTGCATCCTGACAGTTGTAAATCTGATAGCGAAGCTGAAAAAAAGAAAGCGAACGAACTGTTAACGAAGCTTGTCAATCCTGCCTACGAACAATTGTCGCGTAGTAATCGCGAGTATGCTGTCAGTCTTGGCCATATGGGCAAGCGTCTGGTAGCAGAGGGAGGAAAAGTTTCAGTTTCTGGCGTAGCCGCCAAACAATTGGCTCAATCCGCAGCTAATTTAGACCACGTTTACAAAGCTGCCTTGAAAACTCTAGCATCTAAGGAATACGAATCTCTAGATCTCGCTTTGGACAAAATTGCTGAAATCAGCGAACTGAATATGGTTTACTTGATGCTGAAGGGTAGAAGCGGCAAACCAGCTGTGGCGAAACCTGCTACAACAACGGCACCAGGTGGTGGCAAAACCACTACTGGCACAGCTACGGGGAAACCTGCCACGGCTACAGGAACCTCGCCATCCACAGCATCAGCAGATACTAAACCGACTGGTGAAGTATCGAGAGTCGATGCCTATATTCGCCGTGCCGAAGGATATTTGACCAAGAACAATTTTGCTGGAGCGGTTTTAGAGTTGCGCGAAGCCCTCAAGTTAGAACAAACCAACAGCAAGTGCCATAGCTTGCTGGGGTTAGCTTATTTGAAGCAAAATCAGGTGTCAATGGCTAAGGTTCACATTAACAAAGCCTTGCAATTGAATCCCAACGATGAAAATGCTTTGAAAGGCAAACAATTTATCGATAAGCTGGGTGAGAAAACCGGATCGGGTGGCAAGCCCAAGGATGCGTCTAAGCCGCAGGATCAATCTGGTGGCGGTGGATTATTTGGTGGATTGTTTGGTGGGAAGAAAAATTGACATCCTTCCCAACTTGCTCATGCGCTCAATCGGGGATTCGCAATACAATAACGCATGAAAACCATCTTCCTCACTAAGGGCGGGTTTTGGAAAAAGTTCTTGGTAAGATGCCAGCTTATCTAGCTAAACCCGCCCCTACACAACGTCATATCTTCAATTTTCAATTCTCAATTTTCAATCATGCCCAGTTCTAGCAATTCTGGCACGCTCACAAACCTATAACCTAGTTTTTGCAGTTCTTGAATTGTTTCTGGGAGAGCCTTCACCGTTTCATAATGATTGCCGCCACCGTCGTGCATCAGCACAATACATCCCGGTTTGGCTGTGCGGATAACATTCTTGACCAATTCCTTTGCTGAGAGGGGACGATAGTCCATGGGATCGTTCGACCACATGATGATGGTATAGTTTCTTTGCTTGGCGTAGTCAGCGACCCCATTGGTGAGGATGCCCCCAGGTGGGCGGAACAAAGCTGTCCTGATACCCGTGGTTTTATATATTAGTTCTGCCGTTTTGTCCAGTTCTGCCACAGCCGTAGGCCGATCCATTTGCCGATATGAGTGGTGCCAAGTGTGATTGCCGATGGCGTGACCATCGGCAACCACCTGTTGGGCAATCTTGGGATAGGCTTGCAAGTTCTGTCCTACCCAAAAGAATGTGGCCACAATGTTGTTGTGCTTAAGGATATCCAGTACTTGAGACGTAGTGCGAGGCCAAGGGCCGTCATCAAAGGTGAGAGCAATGACTTTCTCATTTTCTATTGGTGCAATCCGATGCACAATTTTGCCGTGAAACTGAGTGGGAATAAAATACGTGGAGCCAGGTTCCTCGTAAACGGCAATTTCTTGATTGAATGAATTACTTGGTAGCACACTGGCTTTTGGTTCAGGTGGGGTGATAGGGTATGCAGATTGACTTGATCCCGTATCCGGTGAGGGTGCCGTCCCGTTGGGCGTGGAGGTAACCGGGAATTCCTCGCTTTTTCCAGCGCTATCTCGGCTGTGCCGATTTTCTACAGTCAGGGAAGGGGTTTTGTCTACAGGCGTAAGGACTGTATTGGTGGCTGGGGTTGGCGGTAATGTTGATATTCCATAACTTTTGACAATCGTCCTCGTGGGGGGAGTTGGGCGATCCAGCCAGCGCAGCATAATGCTCAAAATAGCAACCGCTGCAATCATTACGATAAATATCAGTTGCCGTAAAGCGGTTCGGTTAGGCTTCCCCACATCATATCTCCTAGGCCATCTATAGTATCAGGATTTATACCATTTCTGCTGGCATCACTGATACAGAACTGACGCACTCGCCCTCTGGCAACTTCATGAAAACTTTATTTTTCTAGCTGATTATTTATTTTTTTTGTAAAGCCACGGTAAAAGACTTGTTATTCTATTCACATAAGTGCCAGTATTAATTTATGCAAACAGAACAAGGCTTCCATAGAAATACCTAAAATTTTTATAGAAAAAATAATTCAACTTTATTAATTTAAGAAAATCCAGTGGGAATATGCTGTGTCTACCTTTAGAAGACACAGCAATTTTATTGGTAATGGGTAATGGGTGATGGGTGATGGGTAATGGGTAA
>DNXU01000516.1:7045-30145 GCA_003505715.1 Cyanobacteria bacterium UBA8803
GTTCGGACTTCGGCGTGATCTCACCGTTGAAGCCTCACGCGGATCGAGTGAGCCTCGCCGAACTCCGAAGTCTACCTTCTGCCCCTGACCATGAAAATTATGGTAACAGTACCCTTGTGCAAGTCGAGATGGCTGTTAAGATTAAAATCTCTAGGGCGTCTTATCAAGGAATATGGGCAATAGTTTTGGGCATTTGTTTCGGATTACCACTTTTGGGGAATCCCACGGCGGCGGTGTAGGGGTCATCATTGATGGCTGTCCGCCGAGATTAGAGATTTCCGCAGCAGAAATTCAAGTAGAACTCGACCGCAGACGCCCTGGACAAAGCAAAATTACGACTCCTCGTAAGGAAGCAGATGCCTGCGAAATTTTATCGGGTGTATTTGAAGGCAAAACCTTGGGAACGCCCATCGCAATTCTAGTTCGCAATCAGGATACTCGTCCTCAAGATTACGATGAAATGGCGATAAAATATCGTCCTTCCCATGCAGATGCCACCTATGATGCTAAATACGGCATTCGTAACTGGCAGGGGGGGGGACGCTCTTCTGCAAGGGAAACCATTGGTAGAGTGGCAGCAGGGGCGATCGCCAAAAAAATCCTCAAACAGGTTGCTAATGTTGAAATAGTTGGCTATGTTAAGCGAATTAAAGACTTAGAGGGGGTTATTGACCCTAATGTAGTTACTATAGAACAAGTTGAAAGTAATATCGTCCGTTGTCCGGATTGCGAATGTGCGGAACGGATGATAGAACTAATTGAACAAATTCGGCGGAGTGGCGATTCGATTGGCGGCGTAGTCGAATGCGTTGCTCGAAATGTACCTAAAGGGTTGGGAGAGCCTGTCTTTGATAAACTAGAAGCCGATCTTGCCAAAGGGGTGATGTCCTTACCGGCGAGCAAAGGGTTTGAGATTGGCTCTGGCTTTGCCGGAACTCTGCTTACTGGCTCCGAACATAACGACGAATTCTATATCGACGAAACTGGGGCAGTCCGCACGGTAAGCAACCGATCTGGTGGTATTCAGGGTGGCATTGCTAATGGGGAATCTATAATTTTGCGAGTGGCGTTTAAGCCCACTGCTACTATACGAAAAGAACAGCGTACAGTGACCAGCGCGGGAGAAGAGACAATACTAGCGGCTAAGGGGCGTCACGACCCTTGCGTTTTACCTAGGGCAGTCCCTATGGTAGAAGCAATGGTTGCTTTAGTATTATGCGATCACCTGTTGCGTCACCAGGGTCAGTGCCATACTTTAAAGCTTTAAATGACCAATGGAAACCAGTCCTTCCTCTGAGTTTGTAGTCCAATTCTGGGGCGTTCGGGGCAGCGTACCCTCCCCTGGAAAAGATACTGTTCGTTATGGCGGCAATACTTCCTGCGTCGAAATGCGCATCGCTGACAAGCGCCTAATTTTTGATGGCGGCACTGGCTTGCGGATGCTGGGTAAAAGTCTACAGCATCTGATGCCAATTGAAGCGTATTGGTTTTTCACGCACTATCACTGGGATCACATTCAAGGTGTACCGTTTTTTCACCCAGCCTTTGCAGAGGGCAATACTTTACATATTCATGGGGCGGCACCGGATGGGATATCCATGGAGCAGCATTTTAGCGAGCGTGTTTTGCACCTGAATTCTCCCGTCCCAATTAGAGATGTAGTAGCAGATTTGAAGTTCTACGACTTAGTCTGTGGGGACACGATGACCCTGGGTGATATTACCATTGAAACTAGCCCCCTAAATCATCCTAATGGTGCGATGGGCTATAGGGTAACCTGGCAGGGTCATTCAGCCGTGTACTGTACCGATACCGAACATTTTTCCGATCGCCTTGATGAGAACGTGCTACATCTAGCTAGGGATGCCGAGATCCTGATTTATGATGCCATGTATACGGACGAGGAATACCATAATTCCAAGTCTCCCAAGATCGGGTGGGGACATTCGACTTGGCAAGAAGGTGCCAAGATAGCCAAAGCGGCAGGGGTCAAGCATTTGGTGATTTTCCACCACGAGCCAAATCATACCGATGATATGCTCGATAAAATTGCTGTGGAAGTACAAGACACCTGTGAGGGTGCGTTCCTAGCCCGTGAAGGCATGATTGTTCCGGTTATTGAACGCTAAAATAAATATCACTTCCCAGGTGCTTGTTACAACAAACCCCCGACTGGGGTCGGGGGCAATGTTTGGGTTTCCGTTAGTTAATTGTTATTCCCTATACTAGCCATTCTTGAACGGCTTCTTCTTTAGTATTGGTGTGGCGGGATGGTGTCTCGCGATTGAATTTCATATGGATGGAGCGAGTTTGTTCGCCATCAGATGCTACAGCCATGATTGGGTAATCAATCAAACCATCCTGGAAGGACATCTGGAAGCGGAACGTACCATCAGGGTTAAGCTTGATGGGGCGTCCGCCAATGGTAACGGTGGCATCGGGTTCAGTAGCACCGTAGACAATTAACTCGGCATCGGCGACTAGCCAGAACTGACGAGGACGGATCGGCACCGCAGATGCGGAGAAGCCCACGCCGGACATGTACATGCCTACACCAGACATACCAACCGCAGACATTGTTGGTACAGCCCACATGCCAACTCCAGAGGGGAAGATATAGGAGCTAACAGCTTGCTGAGGAACCATGGAGCCAGGGACATGCTGCATGGAGCCAAACAGAGAACCGGCAACCCGCTGGGCTTCAGCAGATTTGGCCATACCGAAGATTTCGTCGTAAATGGGATTAGCAGCAGCCGCAACAGGCATCCGCTTGCTGGGGGGAACTAGTTCGTAGACAGTCTTGCCGCACAGATCTTCCTCCCAGTTAACGGTGAGGAAGTGGTCTTCAATCCAGTCGCTGGGATAGACGGGGGGAACGTGGACTGGTTTGGAACGAGCTAGCACTAACCAGCGACCATCGGCGCAACGATACCCGATGTCAACTACATAATCGCGATCGCTAACCGGAATAGGCAAATACCACTCCCGTGCTAGCTCGTCACAAGGATATTCTTGAATGCTATGGGGGCTTTGATAGTCGAGGTTAATATCGGTAACATCATAAATCCGTAGCGCTAGTTGTTGTCCTCCCTGACGCCGCAGATCTTCTTTATGATCGTTGGGAATATCCCAATAGGTATAAGCCCATTGGGGATCGCGGGGCATTAACACAATGCGGCTTTCACCGTAGCCACCTGGCAGATCAGCTAATCCTTCATCCACAGAGGCTAAAGTACCGCCGGTGCGATCCTCTTGACCTAATTCAAATTTTGATGCTTCCACTTCTGATTGTGCCTCCACTGTATGAGATGGACTGGTTGATATTTTTGTGTGTTGAATCTTTTGAATTTCCGCCAGCAACTGCGCCTTGCGCATCCGGCTGTAACGAGAGACGCCATAGGCACTGGCAACTCTACGCAGCTGCCGTAATGTCATCTCTTCTAAAGGTGGGCGTTCTTTTGCCATGATGTGTGCTCTCCAATTGCTAGGACGGCGGTTATATTTACTCCTGATGAATCAAAAATGTTGGCTGTGGTACAACATCATCCAGTTGCTGAAGTTAGGTTTGCTCTCAGCATTAGGCTGCGATTGGCAAAGTTCAAGTTTTGCTTGGCTTATGCCAGTACCGTTTGGGCAATCGCTACAGGCGATCGTCATTCATGCAGGGATCTGGGGTCGAGCCAGCCGTCAATAATCTCAGAAATCCTGAAAATCAGTTTTTCTTCGGGATCGCCTTATTCATTTATGTAACAGAAAAGTTTTGGTCTAGGTCAAGGGGTAGATCGGGCTATTTATGATGAATTGACGAATTTACAAGCAAGCTGGGGATCAATATGTCATCATTTATTGACAATAGGGCGCGATAGGGAGAAGGCACACAAGAGAGAAGGGAGTGAAATACTCCCTTCTCCTTCTCTATAGCTGCATAGCTGCCTTTCTTAAAAGCCCAGAAACCGACCTTCTCCAAAGGCTTGTTTTAGCCAGTCTTTACCCAGCTGTATCGTGACATCTGAACCAAGAGAACCAGTACTTTCAATCCGCACCTCTCCAAATCCTAAATCAGCACGGATGGTACTAGCGCTGCTGTCATCTCCTTGCTGGGCAACGATGCGCGTGACTCGCAAAGGCTCCTTCCAAGGCTCGTCAACGTAAACATTGCGGTAGCCAGCTTCCCGCAGCTTGTTAAGCAGTTCTTGCACGGCTTCTGGCTCGCCAGTGCTATCTTGAATCGCTACCCGCAGAGATTCCGGAGCGATATCTGAAGAATCGGTATAGCCTTGGTCGAAGTATTGAGCCATCATCTGCTGAATCCTTTGGCGATCCGGCAGCCAGTAACTCACCTCATGCTGACCATTGTTGCTAAAGCGTCCCGGCACCATCAGCATTTGTACATCTGAGCGTTTGGTCTGAACGCCAAACCCCACTAAAGCCACAAGTTCTTCTACGCTTAAGTTCGTGTCAATGTGAGACTGAATGACCGAGATAATTTTGGGTAATCGGGCCAGAGTAGTGGGGTTAAGCGTCTGCTCCATCAACGCCCTCATCAGGACTTGCTGCCGCTGTACCCGACCGACATCGCCATACTTGTCGTAGCGAAACCGTAAAAACTGTAGCGCTTGATCGCCATTGAGGTGCTGTTTGCCTTCCTTCAAATCGATATAAAGATGCTGAGAATCATCTTTATATTTCATATCCTTGGGAACATATACAGTGACGCCCCCTAAGGCATCTACCAACTTTTCGACCCCTTGGACGTTCACCCGAATGTAACGGTCAACCCCTATCCCGCCCAGAAGTTCGCTGGCTGCCTTAGCCGTCAGCGCTGGCCCTCCGTGGTAATTGGCTGCGTTGATTTTGGTGAGACCTTGTCCTTCCACATGGGTTTGGGTATCGCGAGGAATTGAGAGAACCGTCACCTTCTGAGCCTCCGGATCGAACCGCAGCAGCAGCATCGTATCAGCTAGACCCTCGAAGGAGTTAACCAAAGCATGGTATCCCTCGTTTTGATCTTGAGGTTGATCTAGGTCAGAGGTGAGAACTTTGACGCCTAAAACTAAGATATTGACTGGTCGAGTTAGCTCCGGCAATCGCATACTGCTGCGGGCAATTTTTCCCCCTTTGGCAAATATTGCGGCTTCGGCAGGGCTGAGCTGACTTTGAAGTAACGGCATACTAGATAATGATACTGCCAGCATTGCCCCTGCCGTCGCTGACAACATCGCTACACCAGTAAAGCCCAACCAAAGCCAGAGCCAATGCCCTCGCTTGCCCTTAACAGGCTTTTTCTTCACTGGCTGAGTCTTTTTCTGCCCCTGAAGGGGTTGTTCATAAGTTTTTCGAGCTGGCACTTGGCTTCCTCACACACATGCAATAGGGATAGGAATTGGCAGGAGATAACTCACCGACCTACTAAAATGCTTAACCCTGACTTGTAATATTGAGTGGTTAACTAATGAAACACTCATATCAGTTTTTCTGACCTTTTGCGGCACAACCAGGGAAATACTGGGAAATATTTGAGCATTCTCCCCATCAATCCCCAACGATCCCGTACCGCTTCACTCCGAGGCGGCAAGATGGATATGCTTAAATCTTTTACTAGGATAAATGCTGGCGCACAGTTCCTTCAGCAACTCGACTAAGCCCGGGCAGACGTGGTGACTTACCCTGCCACAAACGGATCATCAACCCAACACTCACTAAAAAATAACCAGAGGTGAGCATAGCATTAATAAATAATAGGCGCAGGTTCCAGAACTCTGACAGCTGCGCCCCTGACAACAATAAAATGTACCCTAGCAGCCAACCGAAAGCCAAGGTCACTGACAAACGACTTACAGCTTGTTGTTCCCGCGTCCCTTGGCGGCGGTAGAGCGTCCACAGTGCCGGAAAAAAACCAATGACTGGCGCTAGGTAAACTAATAACTGCAAGTGGTTTAGCTCTTGATTTTCTAAGGGATCGGATTCTTTCATCGTGGTTAGGGGGAATGCACAATCGGGAACGGGGAGTAGCAAATCATTATGTTAAATCAACCTCTTCTCCCCCACTCCCTAGCATAGCGAACTGTTTCTTTTTGCTTAAAGCTTGAGTAAGCCATGCGATATCGTTTCCCCGTTCACCACTCCTGACTCCAGCTGGTCTCAGTCCAAACCCAGAGCTTTCCAGGTTTTTTGACCGACCACACCATCGGCTTCTAGACCGTTAGCCTTCTGAAACGCTCTGACTGCTGATTTGGTTCCTAAACCAAAAACACCATCAATAGTGCCAGGGTTATATCCCTTCTCTTGCAACTTTTTCTGAAGTTGCTTCACCAATGGCCCGCTGGAGCCTTCTTTTAAAAGTGTTAGTGAACCCGTACCTAAAACCTGTTGTTGGGTTTTCATGAGATCGTCTCCTGCAATCACCGTTGTGTAGAAGACATAACTTTTATTAGCCTGGTAGCGCCGATCTTTCTTGATCAGTCTCATAAACTGGCGGTGTCCCTCACGGGTGCGGCCAACTAAGCAACCTGCACTGGCAACCGAGACGTTATTTTGGGGTAAGTCGTAACCCCAGTGCTGATTGACTGCAAAGTACCCAGTATCGAGTTTGTCGCCACCACGCTTGAAATCCTTATTGAAATCTCGGTGTACTGTAATTGCCCCCCCTGTCTGCACTAAGGCTTCATGACGGTCGGCGTTGCCGTGCATTCCAATCTGCCAAGCTTTATATTGACCGAATTTAATGCGGGCAGCCCCGCCAGGGTTCATCGGGTTATAGGTGTAACGAGAACCCGGTTCGGTCGTGGCTTCCCAGTTACCGACGATGGAGGGAACCCCATCCAGAATTTGAATCACAAAGCGGCGGTCATTAAAACAGTTAGGAGGATCGCTGTTGAGGGAACCGTCAGCGTTCATCCCCTCTACGTAAACGATATTATAATGTCCAACGCCTTGAAAAATTTGATAGCCTTTGCTCTGCATGTACTTGATTATAATGCTCGCTAGGTCGTTACCCAGCTTGAGTCCAGGAGGGGGTAATTCTTCTGGTTTGGTTTCAATCAGCTCTTTGGCAGTAGCAGGGCCGAGATAGTCTGGCTCGTTACACTTCATCAAGGTTTGAAATTCTTTCACTGCTGCTGCTGAAACCGGACCAAAGTCCCCATTGGCGGGTGGATCTAAAAGCTTTAAGTTGACTAGCAACATCTGGATCTGGGTGGCGAGTTCTTTGTCACCCGCGATCGCATTCATCGTCAATCTCAGATCATTTTTAATGATGTCTTGTAGCTTCATGGTATTAGGACAATAGAGTTTGTAGTTGCAGCCATTAGTGCCGCAGCATTCTGGGGAGTTCCCCAAAAAAAAAGTATCTGTATCCATGTAGGGGTGAGTCGCTACTTAAATATAGTAGTAGCAGCGACAACATCACTCGACTCGCCCTAATTGGCTGGATACTTTATTTTTTGGAACTTCCCTGGAGGGTGAGCATAGCCTTGGATGTTACCACAAAGCAATGGCCTAGATGGGGCAGGTGTTAACAAATATTGCTCAATCTTCTAGAACCTTTAAGATAAGAGTTTGACGTTGAACGATAAGGTAAGGTTTATGGATACTCAGATCAACTTCATTCTAAAAGTCTTAATCCTTTCGGTTGGGATTTCCGTATTGATTAAGTACGGGGGACCGAGCTTACCCATTGATCCAACCACGGCTAACGCCCTGATTGGTATCCTGGCACCTACCTTCATACTAGCGATCGCACTTTTGTGGCGGGTGCGGAACTATGGGCAGGGAATAGGGAATAGGGAATAGGGAGAGAGGTTCACCAATTCCGCAACCTCAACTGGCACAATCGGTTTTCTGGGAATGGGTAATCGGAAATTGTTAACTTTTAATACAGAGGCTAGGTAAAAAAACTCTTCCCACTCCCCACTCCCCATCACCCATTCCCTAGCCTCAAGCTGAAACAATATAGTCAGAGTCAATGGCACTTACCTGGTTAGCATCGACCAATGCCTGATAAATCATCGCTGCAACTTCAGCGCGAGTAGCTTCTTTGGTTGGGTTAAGTTGGTTGACTTTCGGGTGATTGACCACAATCTTTTTCTTGGTAGCTGTAGTCACTTCATCCTTGGCATAGTCAGGAATGGCATTCTTGTCATCGTAAGCATTTAAAGCATTGGCATCGGTTGCCGATAAACCCAAGCCATTTACCAGAGATACAATCACTTGGACGCGCTGTACGTTATCTCCCTGCCGGAAGGTATTGTCAGGGTAGCCGGATACAAATTCAGCGCGATAGGCTTGTTGGATGGCCTCTTTTGCCCAGGATGTCTCGCTGACATCAACGAATTTCTTAGCCTCCCGTTTTGGTGAAGGGTTGAAGGCTTTCGCAATTAAGGCAGCGTATTGGGCACGGGTCATTTTATTATCGGGCTTAAACGTGCCATCCCCAAAGCCGCCGATTAGTCCTCGATCCAGCAAGCCTTCAATGAAGGGTTTGGCCCAGTGGTTTTGAATATCTGGGAAGGTTTTGGGATCATCGTCTCCGCCGCTAGTAGCGCTTACGATATAGGGAGAGTTGACGGCACTCACCTGGTTGGCATCAACTAACGCCTGATAAACCATTGCTGCTACTTCCGCACGGGTAGCTTCCTTGGTGGGGTTAAGCTGCTTGAGGTTTGGGTGATTGACAACTATTTGCTTTCTAGTCGCCGTTGTTACCTCATCCTTGGCATAGTCAGGGATAGTGCTTTTGTCATCATAAGCATTCAATGCATTACCATCAGTTGCCGATAATCCCAGTCCGTTCACTAGGGACACAATCACTTGCACCCGCTGCACGTTATCGTTCGGTTTGAAGGTTTTGTTGGGGAAACCGGACATAAATCCAGCGCGGCAAGCTTGTTGAATAACGTTATAGGCCCAAAAATCGTTGGGGACATCGGTAAATTTGTCAGCATCCCGTTTGGCGGCAGGATTAAAAGCTTTAACCAGTAAGGCGGCATATTGAGCGCGGGTCATTTTATCATCAGGCTTAAAGGTGCCATCTTTAAAGCCACTAATTAGACCTTTGGCGAGCAATCCTTCTATAAATGGCTTGGCCCAGTGGTTCTGAATGTCTTTAAAGTTGGTAGGTGGTTGCGATCCATCACCTTGACCATCATCACCTTTCCCATCATCGCCTTTACCGTCATCCTCCTTACCACCGCTATCGCCGATGATACTGCCCTCAATATTAATCGGTCCGCTGACTTTAGCCGCACTCAACTGATTGCCGAAGGAAAACAGGGTGTTTTTAGTTGAATTGAAGACATCAAACTTACTGTTATTCCGCAGGATATTGCCGCCGGGGTCTTGTTGGCTTTTGCCTAAATCCGGTTGTCCGTTGCCAGTAACAGCTATACCGTAGTCTTCATTATTTTCAATGCGGTTGTTGCGCAATACTGGTTTAGCATCAACCGAAACACCAACCCCAAAGCGGTTTTCTGAAATGATATTATCAATCATCGCAGGTGCTGCCGTACCATCAATGCTAATACCATAGCCAGCTTTTTTGCAGCTATTCCCTCGGATTTCTCCTGTAGCATTCCGTGTAAAAGAGATGCCATTACCACCGTTATCAATAAATACATTATTGAAAATAGTGGGTTTGGCCGTACCAGTCGCTAAGATTCCCTCACGGTTGCATTTGGTGAAGGTACAGTTAGTCACTGTCGGGGTTGTTGATTCAATCCAAACCGCCGTACCCCGTCGGGCTTGGTTGGTAACCGTTACTCCTCGCACTTCAGCATCATTGGCTAGTAACATGGTTACACTTTGCAAAGCTAGGGTAGGGCTAGTATACTGCCCACTGCCTTCAATTAAAATACCGCTGCCTTTAGTTCCTTCGTTGCCTAAAATTATTACTCCAGATGGCACCTGTAGGGGAAAAACTTCACCGCTAGCGGCATTATAATTACCAGCAGTCAGTTGAATCGTAGTATCGGATTGAGCTTGTTGAAGTGCTTTGGTAATGGTTTTAAATGGAGCGGATTGGCTACCAGCAGCGTTGTCATTGCCTGTGGCTGGATTAACGTAAAGAGTTTGAGCCATAGTTAGGTATTTATACCAAAATTGAACAAATTTTGGACTCTACCCGATCTTAGCGATCGCGCAGGCAATTCAAAACCAATGGGGATTACCCCATAGTTGTGATTGTTGTTACTGCGAATGCCCCTAGTATATGCTCGGCGTTCGAGGCACGTCTATCATACTTTAGGGGTAGGGAACAGATTCAGATAATGGATGTGTAGCAGTATATTTGTCCACATTCTGACAAGAGAAAGCAAGTTTCATTGGTTACTACGAACCTGGGAAATACTCATGCTGACCTTTATGAATCCTGATTTCGTAAACTCTGTACTTCCTCAAGACTAAGTTCCGTAATTTTACAGATTGCTTCATCATCTAGTTGTGAGAGTAACTGTTGGGCAATGGCGATCGCTTTTTCTCGCATTCCTTCAGCTCGTCCTTCGGTTCGTCCTTCGGTTCGTCCTTCAGCTCGTCCTTCAGCTCGTCCTTCAGCTCGTCCTTCAGCTCGTCCTTCAGCTCGTCCTTCTTCTCGTCCCAGAGCGATCGCTCCTTGTTGGTCGTAGATGAACATTTCTCGCCGTTCTATATCTTCTAGCTCTCCTGGGGTTAAATTCACTTGGTTAGCAATGGTAAAGGCTTGATGAATTTCTGGAATTGCATCCATTGTTTCTGGCACTTCCCGTAGAGTTCGGGCATACTTCATAAAGTAAATCCATTTGTCTGTCAAACTTTCGATTTGGGACAGTTCCAATTTAAACTTTGGCAATTCAACAAAAATCAACTTGATGTCATTTTCCTTATAGGTTAAGTTAGTTGTTTCTTCTTTGTAAACAAAGCGGGAAATCACCATCGGGCTGTTAGGGAACATCTCAAAATCGGTAATTGTTAAAGCTATTACTGGTTTGAGCATTCGGTAGCCTTCTCCGGCTTGCAATTGGAAGGCATAGGTTTTAGCGGCATTAAATAAAACCCGCTTGCCAAAGGACTGCACGTTTAACACCTGCATTTCAATAATCACTATAGTGCCATTATCTAGAAATGCTTTCACATCTAGGTAGCTATCTTTTAATCCTTCGACTTTGGGCGGGAGGTTCGGGTTAATAATTTCTAAGTCTTGAATGGTAGGCTTGCCTTCATAAATTAGGCCATTGAGAAAGCTCCTCAGAATCCCCTTACTTTCTGATGAGCCAAAGATTTTCTTAAAGGCATAGTCCGTTTTGGGATTGATAAAAATCATAACTCTAATCCCTAATCTTAAATCGAGTCTTGTTTAACTTTATCTACTCATATTTTAGCGGAGGGTGCGTTAACTTCAGCAAAATCAATAGGACGGTTTCATTGAAAATGGTGCCTACTCCCCATGAGCTTCGCACACCACAAAGCATGACAGTGTCTTTCCCTAGCATCTAGGAACTGTTACCTAGGGCTTGCTGAAAAAGTCTTTTGTTGGGGGTAGGAAACAGGAAATTTTCTACAGGGCGAGAGCAAAAATTTGCTCTGCGGATAAGTTGAACTGGGGAAAGGTTGGGGAAATAATTGGAGTATTTTCTGTAAATCGATTCATCTGATATTCTCCATCCTCCAAATTACAAACAAACAATGTAGGTTTTTTGGGGTTGCCGATAAACTTTCTCGCTCCCAAGGCGGCGTAATCAACAATCCAATATTCCGCAATGCCCATTTCTTCATAATCTCTAAGCTTATTGTAGTAATCGTCACGCCAATTAGTTGAAACAACTTCAACGATTAATTGGATTGAATCAGGATTTTGGATAATTGATTCGCTTTCCCATCGGGGTTCGGCCTGAAGGACTTCTTGGTTCAAAACGATGATATCTGGCTCATAACCGGATTGTTCGCGTTTAGGTTTGACAATTGATTCTCTAGGAATAGTCCAAATACTACCTTTGCCCATCTGCCTGATAATTATCAAGAGTTGCTCAATCATGAAACCTGTTAGATTTGAATGTTTTCCCTTTGGCTTGGGCATTTCGATAATTACTCCATCATGAAGTTCATAGCGAACTCCTGGGTTGTCGGGATACCAGCTTATAAATTCATCAAAGCTGTATATTTTGGACTCGATTTGGGCTTGAGTCATAGGTATTTGTTCAGATTATTTTAATGGTTTGTGAATTAATTTGCCGCAAATGCTGCGTAGGGATGGCTGGTATTAGAGCGGCGTTGATTTTTATTTTTTCAGAGTGGCAAAAGCAGGCTATTTTCCTAACAACATCTGTTCAATGCAATCGGAAAGCTTGCTAGCATCCTGCGTTATATCAATGGCATGTAGCAGTCCAGATGCAACTAAATCTATTGCCCGCTCATCAGCAGCTTCTCCACGCAGCGCGGCAGCCAGTTGATCGGCGGTTCGTCCAGTACCCGATAAGACGATTACGGGGCGCCTGGCTTGTACGCTTTGTGCGACATCTTGCCAAGTAATCTCGCCACCGTTAACCACAATCGTGACTGAAGGTAATCCCTGAGAGATATGGGTACAAATCTGGGATAACCACGGAGATTCATCGCCCCAATTGTTACCGGGAACTAGCACGAAATGCGTGTGATTTGGCTCCAGCATGGCAGCATCAGAGTTGGAGCAAGGAACATCAGGGAGGATAACTGTCCCGAGCGCCGCCACACCAATCAAAGGAAATCTGGCAGCAATTTGGGTACGAGCTTGGCCAATAAACCGCATAATACCCGCATCAGTGCCGCCATCCACCACCACAACTCCTAATTCTTCAACAATAGGAGCGATTACTTCTAAAAACAGGCGTTGCAGATCCTGGAGGTCTGAGGCGCTGATTTTACTCGCTCCACCCACCAAAGCTAAGCTGGAAAGTGTCTCGTGAAACCCAAGCTTGGGCAAAACATCGGGTAAATCGACAAAATTACGAACGTGAATAACGTTGGCGGTCAGTTGATTATCAAACGTATAAGTATAAGGAGATTCCATAGAACAAAAATAATAGGGAAAGGTACAGAGAGAGGGAGAGGGAGGAGCTGGGGAGGCTGGGGGAGAGGGTTTTTATCCTTTGCCAAAAGGTTTGATAGGAAGCATTACAGCGACTAATGTGGGGCAGGCACCAACAACTAGGATTCCGCAATGCTTCAGCATTCTTCTCTGTTCAGGATGACACAATAGGAACAGTATCAGCTCAATCAATCAACTTTTGATACATGGACTCCAAGATCTCTTTTTTGGTTTGCCAATAATCAAACGTTGTCGTATCCAGATGCTCTACAATTCCTCCTAATTGGCGAACCTGCTGCACCATATCGCCCGTACCACCAGGAGCATCGCCACCTTTGCCATCCCACAAAACTACTAGCCGCACCCGGTCTATCCCATACATCAAGGTTGAGTAGAGTGCCCAGCGATTGTTACGCTCAAATGGATTTTCCCCTTGTGGGACTTCCCCAAGGCGCTCTGGTTGAAGGTGAATTGTAACATTCGGGTGATTTTGGATCTGGTAGAACCTTGCCACCCAATCATCGCCAGCAAAGCTTACTGACTCTTGAATAAACTCGGCCTGGTAGAACGGCAGAAATACCTCTACTTTGATATTGCGTTGTAAACAGGCTTCAATAAATAGGATATCTCCACCACAAGCTGCACCTGGAGCGATCGCTAGGCAATTGTTACAAGGGCTTAACCGATCCAGTACCTCCTCAATTTTTTGGCGAGCCTCGCTTTCCATCGCTGCTGGAAAACGCGGTTTGGGACGATCGGGGCGGTCGATCATGTGGCCGGAAAAGAGAACAACTTGCCTCGGCTCATTCTGTATCCGAGAGGCAACGGCTTCCTCTTGAGATTCAAATTTGTGAAGCTCTCCCTTGATGACAGAGATCCCAGCTTTAACATACTCGGGGCGGAACGAGAGTACCTCTAATAACTCTAGTTGTTCTAATGCTGACTTGAGGGCAAATTTGTTTTTCCCTGCCAGAGTTAGCGCCTTTTTGTAAGCTCTGGTCACTTGTTTGGGGTCATCAACCGTGCAGACTGCCAGAGCGCCCAGAGAAACAAATAACCAAAAATTATTGGCATCTTTTTTCGCCGCACTCTCCAGGCTAAATTCTACTGCCCCTTTCAGCGCGGGTAACTGTTGCCGTAGGGCTTCTTCTTCTGGGTCATTGCTGGCACCCACCTGTTGGGCAATATGGTCTAGACCTGCTAACAACACTAGGGCGTTTATACCCGAATAGTAATGATTTTGATCTAAACGATAGCATTGGAGGTAGGTTTCAATCGCTTTTAAGAGCAAGTGAACGGCATCGTAAGCAGCTTTGACTCGTTCCTGGGTATCCTTTATACCTATCCATTCCTCTATCCAAACAGCTCTGTAAATATGAGCTAAGTAATAGAGGATTTCAATATCGTTGGCTTGCTCCTCCAGCAACCGCTCCAACTTTACGATCGCCTCATCAAATTGTTTCAACTGGCTCAAGTGAAACGCTTCCTCGCGCCGGAACTCTAAATTATCAGGATTGATTTTAAGTCCTTGTCGATATTCTTTGAGTGCTAGTGCATAATTTCCCAGGTTATTTAAGGCGCTACCCGCATCAGCGATCGCTTCTTCTTTAATCAGAGGATTGGCTACCTCTTCAGTTAACAACAACACATCGCCGATCCGCTTTTGCCGTTGGGCAATCATTACTCGATCCTGCCACTGGCGATACTCTTCCCAGTAGCCTGTAGCTAGAGGTGTGCGCAACGCTTTGCGATCGGGTTCGCAAAGACCTGTCAGTAAATTGAAAATTGGGCTGTGAATCCGATTGTGGTCTGACTCCCAAGTAGCATGAGCCATTTTCACGATCGCTTTCTGATCTTTGTCCAGATATTCTGGGTCTGGCCGACCATTGTCATCGCAGTGGTAAGGTAGGGTACGGACGTTGAAAATATCGTAAGGCATGTAAGCCCGACCGCACTGAATGTGAATCAGTCCCCGCTTGCGCAGGGCGTGGCGAACGCCCAACTCATAAAAAACGTTGGCATTATCAATACTCAAATCTGCCAGGACTAAATCTGCTAGCAACAGTTCTTGGAACATATCGGTTAAGATATCGCCGCTTACAGCTTCTTCATCCGCTCGAAACGACTCAAACCCGGCCTCTTCTAGCGCTGGCTTGATTAAATCTTGATAAATGCTGTTGAAATCGATCCAACGGCCATCGGGTCCTTGTTTACGACCGAAGGGCATAACGACAAAGGCATGGGGCAATCCCTTCTTGATGGGTTTTTGAGGTTCATCTTTAACCTGTTGCACGACCTCCACCACAGTGGTTTCTTTTGGAGAGACTTCCACCTTAACGCTGAGAGTTTCTACTTCCACCTGCTGCTTTAACAAGGCTTGGTCAATCACTTTAGGCACAGGTTTATCCAGTACCTCAGCCAACAAATCCCTCGGTTGACCTTGCAATTGAGCTACAGCCTGATGCATTTCGGCAATCTGTTGGTTGTGCTGGCTCCAAAGTACCTTTTCAGTAGCAATAACCAATTTGAAAAATTCATCACCCGTGCGTTGGACAGGACTCAAACTTTGCCAATGGTCGCGAATGATGTTGAGGGAAAGAACCAATTGGTTGTAATTGTAAACCCGCTCGTCCAGCCGTCTCAGTTCCAGCCAGAGGTTTAATGCGATCGCCACAGCACTGGTAAAGGCGACCCAGACGTTAAAGCTGCTCCCCAACACGGGTAGAAAGGCGCTCAATCCACTTAAGATATAAATTCCAATAGTAGAGAGTATTCTGTTGGCGTGCAGCCTTGCTATTTCTCGTTCATACCCTTGGAGTTGCCCTTCTATCCGATAGCGCAGGTAGTCATCTGCTAGCAGATCTGTCAATCCTGGGTCGCTATTAGGATCTTCGGGAGTAAAGTCCGGTGGAATTTTACCCGTATAGGGTTTGAGGACAAGATTGCCGCCAACTAGTTCAAACACCCGGCGCTGAATTTCTGTCACCCGTTCGTTCAACCACTGGTGACGTGTTTCTTGCCATTGCAGCAGCGTGCGGTACAGGTAAATCTCTCGTCTAATTTCCTCAGCCCCCGTATTGAGAACTGACCAGTATTGTCCCTGTTGAAACTTACTAGTCCAGGCCAAAATCACCAAGCTGATAATTGGGGCTAAAACTAGACTCAGCGTTACTACCTTATCAAAAGGGGGTGCGATTAACTCACTGTTCGGATGAGCCGTCACCACAGCCAACAACGCCGCGATCGCTAAAAATACAATCCCCCAACCCCGCAGGTTGAGATATTGCTTCAAGGCTGTCGAAGCTTTTGTTTTTAGCTGGGCATAACGCTCCCAAGCAGTTTCTAAGGCTAAAGAGCGATCGCTATTATCCATTTGATTTTGACTCATTTATATACTACTTGGGTAATTGGTAATTGGATAAATTCTCCTTTGTTTGTCTTTTTCTCGTTGTCCCCCTTATTGCCAAAAGTTCCTATTCCCCATGACCCATGACCCATTACCTATTTTCTATCTATCCCATCGCACAAGTGGCGATCTCTACCAACGTTCGGGTTGGTCTTGAGATAGTCGCCTAACACCTCGCAACCGCGCTTGAGTAAAGAATTGAGTTCTAACTCTTCCTTGCCAGCATCAAGCGCTTCAATGCTGTTTACCCTCCACAGGATAACCCTTTGGTCGGCACTTGCGGAGGCTAACTTCTCGCTGTTGGGACTAAACGCAACCGCCCTCACCCAATTAGTATGCCCTCGCAAGGTGGTGAGTAACTTGCCATCCAGATTCCACAGTTTCACTAGATCGTCCTTACCCGCTGAAGCTAGCATCTGGTTATTGGGACTGAAGGCCACATCCCAAACCCAATCGGTATGACCTGCCAGAGTTTTGTAGGGGGTCTGGTCAAATTGTCCTTGCTGGTTGCGCTGCCACAGGATAATGGTTTTGTCACCACTGGCTGAGGCAATCAGATCGCCCTTGGGACTGAAAACTGCACTGTTAATCCACTCTTGATGGCCTGAGAGAGTTTGGAGTAACTTACCGTCTCGACTCCAGATTTTGACTAAGCGATCGCTACCGACTGAGACGAAGGTTTTGCCATCTGGTGAGAAGTTGACATCAGTGGCTTCTGGGGTATGAGCCTGGAGGGTTTTTCGCAAGCTACCATCAACCTGCCACAGTTTAACAGTACCGTCCCCACTAGCTGTGGCTATCAGCTGACCGTCAGGCGAGAAATGAAGGTTATTGACTGTACCCTTATGTCCCTTTAAGGTCAGTTTTATGACAGCCTGAGGATCTGTCGGGCTACCTTGCAGACTCCAGAGTTGGGCGCTATTGTCATAGCTAGCAGTAGCGATGGTCTTGCCATCCGGACTGAACTCTACTTTCCTAAGTTCAGCGTTATAGTTCAGGGTTTCCAGCAAGACCCCATCAGAATTCCAGAGTTTCAGCTTATTATCGGTAGAGGTTGAAGCAATGAGCTTCCCATCTGGGCTGAAGCTGACCCCCTTGACTCCAGAAGTATGCCCTTGCAGGATTTCGACTAAAGTCCCTTTGAGACTCCGCAGTTGGATCGTGGCATCGGCGCTAGCAGAGGCAATGATAGTGCCCTTGGCAGAAAAACTGACGCTCTTGACACCGCCTTGATGGCCTCGGAAGGTTTGGAGTAAGGTGCCATCCCGACTCCACAGTTTGACCGTATCGTCATCGCTGGCGGAAGCAATCTTTTTGCCATCGGGAGAGAAACTCACGCTTTTGACCCAATTGGTATGGCCTCTGAGGGTGGTAATCTCCGTCCCATCCATACGCCAGAGTTTCAGAGTATTGTCAGAACTAGCCGTAGCCAGCCTTTGACCGTCAGGAGAAAAGCGCACTTCCCAGACTTTGTCCCGATGTGCTGTTATAGTTTTTAACAGCTGTCCGTCCACTGCCCAAAGTTTGACCGTTGAGTCGTGACTAGCGGTGGCCATGGTTTTACCATCCGGACTAAAACGGAGATCGTTGAGGACATTTTTGTGAGCTTGCCAGGTTTTTTGTAACTTGCCATCCCAACTCCAGAGTTGCACCGTACCGCTAATGGTAGCCGTTGCGATTATCTTGCCGTCGGGACTGAAGGTAGCAACTCTAGCATTATCCTCTAGGGGGAGAGTTCTGACCAGAGTACCATCCAGCTTCCAGAGTTTGACAGCCTTCTCGTCACTGGCACAGACAACAAACTGACTGTTGGGAGAAAAACTGACAGTCCGGACATGGCTGTTGTACGGCAAGCTTTTGAGCAAGGTGCCATCTTTCTGCCAGATGCGAACGGTATCGTCATTGCTGGCAGAGGCAATATAATTACCATCGGCGGAAAAGGTCACAGTATTAATTTGATCTTTATGTCCTTCCAGGCGGTTACGCTCTTGCACGTCATAAACCGCTTCCCGCAGCACCTCCTGAGCCTCATGGCGAACGCTCTCTTCCAGACGCGGCAGTTGTTGCACATGTCTGGCAGCTTTAACGCTTACCAGCAATGCTTTCAGCTGTTCGTCAGTCAAAAGGCTGGCTCTGGATAATTCTGTCCAAGCCCTAATTTGCTCTGTTCTAGCGATGTTACGCTGCTGTATAGCCTCACGACGCTGTTGTCTGGCCTCGTAGCCCTGCCATAGTGCTACCACTGCTAACACTCCTGTCACGGCTAAACCCACACCAACAGTACCAATGGTTTTCCGTTGGCGCTGGTTTTGAGCCTGACTGCTGGCGATAATGTATTGGCTGTGTAGGGGTGTGGGTTTGAGTTCTTTATCAGCACTTTGGGCAACCCATTGCTCAGCTTCTCTTAAATCATTCCCGTGCAACAGAAAGCTGGGGTCGCATCCTTTTTTATCCCACTCTATGGCTCGTTGGAGCAAGCGGGTATGGGTTTTAACATACTCTAAGTCTGTATCGAGAGATTGGAGGAGCTGCACAAAGGCGCTGTCAAAATTATCTTCCTCCCGGAAAAAAATCCAGTTGAGTTTGGCGAGTTCGGGATGCATGGTGCTTGGGTCAGCATACCGACACACAATAGGCACTAATCGTTTATTTTGCTTAATCGCATGTTCGATCTCTTCACCGCAGTAAGGGGAGGCAACCGAATCGGGACTGATGACGAAAATAAAATTGTTTGCCCCGTCGATGCCCTGAAAAATCTCCTGACGCCAATCTGAGGTCAGGGGGATATCCTCCCAGTCTACCCAGACATCGCGGTTCACTTTGGTAAATGCTTCGTGGAGCTTCTTGACAAACTCCTTATCCCGACGCGAGTAGGAAATAAAATCGTCATTCATGCCAGCCCCTCAGGTTTGAGAATTATTCCACCAGATACTTTTATTTTTGCACGCTCTATGTTACACGAAGTAGGCTAAGCTTATTTCCAGACGCATCAGCATCAAACGCCCCCTGAGCCAACCCTAGAAAATAGTTATGCTGCGCTAACGCACCATCTAGAAAATAGTATTCCGGTTGTACCCTTGATGGTTTGTATTAGGCACCCTCAACCACTAAAGTGGTTACTACAAACCTGTTTAACAAGTCCGATGCTACCCGACATGATATTGTGCTGCGCTCATACGTTCCGAAACAATTTGTCTAACCTGGCTGGGAAAACCGTCAAGTTACTGATGGCTGGTGCAACTGTATCGCTCAGTCTAGGCATGGTTAACACAGCTCATGCGGCAACAATTACTTTGAAGTTTGATGAACTCGGTGGAGGAAACGAACCAGGTAAGGGGGAAATCCTGAATACTCAATACTCCAACTTAGGGGTTGAATTCTCTAATTCAGTCGGTTCGCTGCGCGTTCAGAACACCAATCCAGGCTCCCCGTTTAGTGGAACCAATTCTATCTGGGCTGAGGATCTCTCTCAAAACTACAACCAAGCCACTTTTTCTGTAGCTGTCGATTTCGTCTCCCTGACAATTGGCGACTGGGGGGCGGATAGAGATGACCTTTTATTAGAACTTTACGATGCCAGTAACAATCTGCTCACACACACCAGTGTAGTCTTACCAGCCTCTGTATACGGTGGACTAACGCTGAGTGCTTCTGCACCTTCGGGTAATAATGTCGCCTATGCCAGGTTTTATGGGTCTGATTTCAACGGTAACAACACTGTCGGTTTTGACAATTTTACTTTTGGCACAGCGGCAGAACCTACATCGGTTCCCGAACCCACGTCCGGGCTAGCTTTAGTGGGATTTGGGGCTGGTGCGACAACTTCATTGCTTAAACGCCAACGCCAGCAAAAGAAAACAACTATCAATGGTAAAAGTGATGTCTAAACTGTTAGTCTATGCTAATTGTGATTTAGTAGTCATTGATTTAGGAATCTTCTATTACAAACTATAGGTAAGTGTTGGGTCTCGTTACCTCGACCCAAACTACAAATTACTGAACTACTTGAAGCTTTAACTTACTAAATCTGCAAATACTTCCCTTACTGCTGGATGAACTAATTGATGATTCTGGACATTCACACCTTTAGCTAAAACTGGATCGGAATCTACAGCTTTTATGCCCTGATTGGCCAGTTTTAGCACGTAGGGTAAGGTACTGTTGTTAAGAGCTTGAGTGGCTGTCCAGGGTACGGCTCCCGGCATGTTGGGTACGCCGTAATGGACAACACCCTCTTCGATATAAGTGGGAGTGGTGTGGGAGGTCGGTCGTACTGTCTCGATACAACCCCCTTGGTCTACGGCGACATCAACAATTACGGCACCGGGATGCATTTGCTGTACTAAGGTGCGGGGGGCGAGGATGGGGGCCCGATGTCCCGGCACTAACACAGCACCAATAAGTAGGTCAGCTTGAGGAACTAGGGCTTCAATTTGGGCTGAGTTACTGTAGAGGAATTCAACTCTAGAGCCAAAGAGGGTTTCTAAATAAGCCAGACGGTCTACATTGACATCAAGAATTTGTACTCGGGCACCCATCCCTACGGCCATGCGGGCGGCTTCTGTTCCCACTATCCCACCACCGAGAATCACCACCTGACCGGGTCTAACTCCCGGCACTCCTCCCAACAGGACGCCTCGCCCTCCTTGTTGCCGTTCGAGAAACCTAGCCCCAAATTGTACGGAAAGCCGCCCCGCGATAATGCTCATGGGCGTGAGCAAGGGCAGGCGGCGATCGGGGAGTTCTACGGTTTCATAGGCGATCGCACAAACCCCACAATCAAGGAGATGCTCGGTCAAGGCGCGATCTGCGGCTAGATGCAGATAGGTAAACAGCAGTTGCCCTTTCTGCAAAAACTGGTACTCTGGCTGGAGGGGTTCTTTTACCTTAACGACTAGTTCTCGATTCCAAGCCTCAGCCGCCCGGACAACAATCTTTGCCCCAGCGTGCTGATAATCTTCATCGGTAAAGCCAGCACCATTACCTGCATTTGTCTCTACCCAAACCCCATGACCTGCTTCACATAAAACTCGCACGCTACTAGGACTTAATCCCACTCGAAATTCCTGGTCTTTCGTTTCTTTCGGTACACCAATTTCCATCTTTTTCCCTTTTTTGGCACCCCTGCTTGGCTTGACTGTTAAACTTGGTAAAGAATTGTAACTAACTCAGTAGACGAGGCACCCAATTATGAGCCAACCCCAACCCACCACTCCTCCCCGGTTAAAAGAACCCAAGTTTGGCTTTAACGACTATGCAGAACGCTTGAATGGTCGAGCCGCTATGATTGGTTTTGTATTAACGCTGATCATTGAGTACTTTACGGGTCAAGGACTGCTAACCTGGCTAGGTTTGCAATAGAATAGCGATTTGAATCGACTCAGCGGAAACCATTAATGGCATTCAGCCGTCTGGAAACCATTTAATAGATACTTCCAAACCTGTTGAGCAAGTTCAACTTCTCTAGTGTAGCTAGGGAGAAGCCAGATCCCCCATCCTTCCGGTGTCCCCATCGGTAATGTGGTATTATTATTCATAGGTGTAGGTTAAACACAACCTACCCTCCCTCAAGGAGACAGCACCTTGAAAACAATATAGAGTATGGGGTTCAACCCAAAAGTTCCCGTTGAACCGTTGGGCAGGTAAAACTCTATGCGGTAGCGGGTGAGTAGATTTTCTACAAAAAGTGGGGATGGGCGTCTCCCTCACTGTAAAACTCAAAGAACAGACAAATCCACAAGAAGTCCACACCAGACCCGTTAGGATTGGTGTAGGAGTACGTCAAATACCTATAGTAAATAGAGTAAGTAATAAGCCGTGATGAACGCTTTATGGCCTAGATTTTTGAAGTTAGCCTACCGTAAAGAACCAATTTCTAGCTTTATCGTAATTGTAGGAGCTGTAGACGCAGTAATTGGTGGTATTGGTGAAAGCTGGTCGCTCTTAAGTTTCGGATTAATGATGGTCATGCTAGCCGTTGCCATCCGCTGGTGGCAAACCCAACGTAGAGAAACCGAGTTAGCTGAAGAACCCGTCACCCATTTTCTGCCGCCTAGTTCTTCCCGCCCACCATTACCGTTACTGACAACAAGCAAGCGTCACTCGTCCCGATAAAGGTAATGGGTAATGGGTAATGGGTAATTGGTAATTGGTAATGGGTAATGGGTAATTGGTAATTTGGAATGAGTAATAGGAAAACTTTTCAATGAACAATGAACAATGGGTAATACCACTATCGAAAACTGGTTAAAAATTGGCGAAGTTGCCAACCAGACTGGATTGTCAGTTAAAACCATTAGATATTATGAAGAGATGGGTTTGTTGGCACCAGCAACAACCCGCGCTGAGTCTGGCTACCGCCTTTTTACCAGTCAGGCAGTGAATCGGTTAGGCTTTATTAAAAAGGCGCAATCTCTAGGGTTGAGCCTGAGCGAGATTCAAGAAATCTTACAAGTTTATGACTCTGGCCAGTTACCCTGCGGTGCGCTAAAGCAGCATTTGCTCCATAAAGTTGAGGCAATTAACAGCCAAATCGCAGCATTGGAAACCCTGAAGTCAAAGCTATTGAACTTACTCTCTGTCTGGCAAGAAGAACCTCCCCGCGATCGCATTGACCAGACGATCTGCCCCAACATTCAAGAGTAGTTGTTGGTTGTTAGTTGTT
>DNXU01000516.1:30266-31438 GCA_003505715.1 Cyanobacteria bacterium UBA8803
CAACCAACAACTAACAACTAACTTTACAAGCTTTCTGTCCTTCTGCTGTCTTGCACTAATGGCTGCTGTGCTGGCTGGGCTTACCAAAAGTGCGGTTAGTCAATCCCTGCCAGTACCTGCAATCCCTAATAGTGCCTCAAGTCTTCCTATCCCCGTGCCAGTTATCCCAGCGATTCCGGACACCTCCTCAGAAATCCCCTCGTTGGCTGACGCTTGGAGAACTCCTCAACTGCTTCGTACCATCGAAGCTCATGCTACTTCGGTTGATTCCCTACTCTTCAGTCCCAATGGCGAAGTTCTCATCAGTGGGGGTAGCTATAACGACGGGAAGATTAAATTATGGCAGGTAAAAACAGGGCGGCGCATAGATACTAATAGGGCACAACGCACCTCAGTGACAGCCATAGCCTTAACCCCGAATGGGGAAATTTTAGCGACTTGTGGAGAAGATTCGGGTGTAAATCTCTGGAACTGGAAAACGGGAGAATACACCCATATTTTTCAAGAACATACTAGCAATCTACTATCGTTGGCCATTACGCCAGATAGTCAAACGCTAGTCACTGGGGGTTTAGATGGCATTCGGCTGTGGGATTTGCGGCAGCAGCGCCCCCTTTACACCCTGGCGCGTTTCGATAACCAAACTTATGCTCTTGCCATGCATCCGGCTGGCGATATTGTGGCTAGCGGGCACAAATTTGGCTCTATTAAAATGTGGAACATCAAGACAGGGCAATTACTCAACAGAATGCCTGCCCATACTCGTTCTGTGAATGCACTGGCGTTTACCCCTAACGGTCAAATGTTGGTAAGTGCGAGTTATGACCGTACCATTAAGGTGTGGAATCTCAGCACTGGGAAACTGGCTTACACCCTTTCCGGACATACAGGGCGGGTTTGGGGGATTGGCATTAATCCCGATGGGGAAACGCTGGCTAGTGCTAGTCGCGATGGCGTTCGGTTGTGGAATTTGAAAACTGGGGAACTGCTGGCTTTACTGACGGCCCATGAAGATTGGGTGCATTCGGTGGCGTTTAGTCCCGATGGCAAGCTTTTGGCTAGTGGGGGATTCGATCGCAAAATCAGGATGTGGCAAGTACCCTAAGGATGAGTGATACCATTTTCCTTTAATTAGGCTAGGCTTAATAGTTTGGTAATTGGTAATTGGTAAT
>DNXU01000325.1 GCA_003505715.1 Cyanobacteria bacterium UBA8803
CCTCACTCCCTCACTCCCTCACTAATTGGATGGTACTTCATCAGCAAAGCTAGCCAAGCGGGTGAAGTAAAACGGGCCTGCAATTGAACCCCAGATATGCTCGTCAGTTTCGGGATCGCGTCCCCGATCGAGGCTGATAAATTGATGTTCGTCAATCTCAAAGGTGCTGTCCAGATAGGTTTCCTTGCCTTTGCGGAAAACTTTACAAGCCTTACCTGGTTCGACACAACCTTTAAAACTCTGACCCGTCCATTCAACAATCATGTTGCAGCCGGGAAGTTTTTCCAAGTATTCTGCCGTTAGGGTTTGCAGGTGTTGCAAGTTGCGGGATGCACCGTAAAATTTTTCTTCGTCCTTAACCGTGTAATTTTCAATTTCGATGCGATCGCCCACTACCATTAACTTCAAAACCCGGAGTCGGTAGGGCACGTTGAGCATGTATTCATAGGCTTGTTCCACAAAAAAACCATGGCCATCTAAGACTGACAGAGATAGGGGACGCATACAAACCCGGATATGGGCATAAAATGGAGGATTGGCAAATGCTTGCTCTTGGTTGGTAAAGTCAGCCGCCATCCAGCGGGCTAGGGTGGCGAGATCGGTAGAATGGGTCATTAACGATTCAGATTAGTAATGCAACTTCATAAACAATTGTAAAACTCAAACCGATCGCAAATACTCGGCTGAGATCTGTCTTGAAAAGTCGGGAATGGATTTACCCTGAGCATAGCCGAAGGTTTACCCTGAGCATAGCCTACATACACTATGAAATCTTAGGTATACCAAGATTGACTATATCAACCCTTAACACACACCACCTGCTTCAGCGTTGCCACTACTTCTACCAAATCCGATTGATTTGCCATCACCTCATCGATTGGCTTATAGGCACTCGGAATTTCGTCTATAACACCTTCATCTTTGCGGCACTCAATTCCCTTAGTCTGCTCAATTAAATCATCCAGGCTGAACTGATTTTTTGCCTTATTGCGAGACATCAAACGCCCAGCACCATGGGAACAGCTGCAATAACTTTCACTATTGCCCTTGCCCTTAATGATAAAAGACTTAGCTCCCATCGAACCTGGAATGATACCATAATCCTCCTCACGCGCCCGCACAGCACCCTTACGAGTTACGTACACTTCCTCACCAAAATGTATTTCTTTTTCAGCATAATTGTGATGGCAATTAACCTCTAGTAGTGGCTTCATCGGCTTACCACCAGCTAGATATTTCTCAATAATGCGCTTAAAGCGTGCCATCATCACATCCCGATTGTAACGGGCATAATCTTGTGCCCATTGCAAATCCCGCCAGTAAGCAGCAAATTCTGGCGTTCCTGCTACAAAGTAAGCTAAATCGGGGTCAGGGAGGTTATTTTCTGCTAGCTTAGCTAACTCTTTAGCTGTGCTAATGTGACATTGAGCCAGCACATTACCAATATTGCGCGAACCTGAATGCAGCATTAACCAAACAGCGTTCTCGGTATCGATACATACTTCAATGAAGTGATTCAATTTGTTACTGATTGCCTGCTCAGCAATCGACCAAGTCATTTCTGCTTGGTTCTATACCTTCCTGTTCGGTATAGTTCGGAGCACACCTTCATCCTCTATAGTAGTTTGTTGTTGGTTGTTGGTTGTTGGTTGTTGGTTGTTGGTTGTTGGTTGTTTGTTGTAACTAAATCTAGGGAATGAACTATGAACAAAAAACCTATTCAGCAAATTGATAACTACTATAATTACTGAGGATGCCCAAGTCCCTCTGCTCTCTACGGGGCGTATGATCGCTTCCCTCGGTATTAGCATCTCAGCCTTCACCGATTTGGACGAGTTTTGATTACTGTATTACTACAGTAAGGGGCAATCTTTTACCCCCTCCCAGAGAACCCAGCTGTTTCATGGCTTTGATATTCAAGTCTTGCACCCCTCTATGTAATTCTTTAAAATCCAGCCAGCCTTGCCAATTAGATACTGATTTTTCAATATCTTTGTTTTCATTAAAACCCACCGGGATAGCTGCTTCAATATCCAGACGGATTTTTTTGAGCTTGCCCTCTAATTTATCTGCTAGAAATGGTGTTTTGATTGCAGCCATGCCACAACCAATATCGACACCTACAGCGGCTGGAATTACTGCCTCTTTGGTAGCAACAACAGACCCAACTAAGGCTCCTTTCCCTAAGTGAACATCTGGCATTAAGGCCACATGCTTAAACACAAAGGGTAAAGAAGCAACATTTTTTGCCATCTTAGTTTCTTCATTACCGAGGGCATGATTCGCCCAAGACAGTACAGGTGCTGGGGTGGAAAGTTCCAGTTTTTTGTAAGGCATAAACGTGCGCCTATTGTCAATTAATTCCTGTGTTCTGATCTATATACTACAATCACACTACAATATGGTCAATAGGTTTTATGAGCGATCGCCACATCAAAGCCCCAGGCTATCGAGACTATAGAGAAAATAAATAAACTTTTTGGATGATGGCAACGTCCAGGATCTGGCTTAATGTACCACAGGATAAAAAGAGCGTCTCTCACTCAACCCATGAAGCAAGTACTCGTTAGCTTGACCCTTAGTGCCATTTCCCTAACCTCCCTCACCCCACCTGCTCTTACTGCTCCCCCAAGAACCCCTGATCAAACGGTAGACTGCGAAATCCTAGTAGTTGGCGGTGGACTTGCAGGTGCAGCGACGGCTTACGAAGGCTTACTCGCAGGACGAACTGTTTGCCTGACAGAGATTACTGACTGGGTAGGGGGACAGATTTCCTCCCAAGGCACCTCGGCACTGGACGAACGCACTACTCAGCGACAGCGCCTGTTCTTCTCTCGCGGCTATCTGGAATTGCGAGAACGAATCGAACGCCACTACGGCGAACTCAACCCCGGAGATTGCTGGGTGAGTGAATCTTGTTTTTTACCTCGTGATGCTCACGAAATCCTGTATCGGATGTTACGAGATGCCGCTAAACGGGGTAAAGGCACTCTTAAGTGGTTCCCCTCGACGGTGGTGAAGGACATAGCACGGAACGCGGCAGGGAATCTTATTGAAAGTGCGATCGCCATCCAACACCAACCTGCTAAGAACGCCCCTCTCCTCAACACCTTCCCCCTATCCCAAACCATCGAAGATTGGTATAGGTACGAAAATTCCCCCCGCTTTGATAAAACCATCATCCGCTTTATTCCCCGAAAACCACCCGAAGGGAATACTGCTAACTGGTACGTGGTGGACGCCAGTGAAACCGGGGAAATTATTGCCCTAGCAGATGTTCCTTACCGCCTCGGCATCGACCCCCGTTCTCACCTAGAACCCTCCTCCTCTAGTACCACTGGTGATCCTTATTGCACTCAAGGGTTTACCTACACCTTTGCGATGGAAGCCACCAAGGAACCCCAAACCCACCAAATGCCGCCGTTTTATCCGTTGTACGAACCTTACTACAGCTACGAATTGCCCCGACTGGCCGACTTTGGCCTAGTGTTTACCTATCGGCGCATCTGGAGTCCCAAGGAGGGCGAACCAACTAAATTCGGCGGCATAAATTTTACAGCTCCAGTTCCCAGTGACATCTCTATGCAAAACTGGACATGGGGTAACGACTACCGACCCGGCACCTCAGCAGACAACTTAGTTTACAGCCGCGACCAATTGCAAGCTACAGGTCAGTTATCTCCTGGCGGTTGGATGGGAGGTTTGCGAACGGAAAGCCTGTACAAGGCAGAAGAAAAGGCAGTAGGCTATTTCTACTGGTTAGTAGCTGGCACTACCGACTCGCAATTGGGAGCAGGTGTCAAAAAAACCCATCCCAATAACCGTTATCTTTCCGGTCTCGACTCCCCCATGGGCACGGTACACGGACTCTCCAAGTATCCTTACATGCGGGAAGGCCGACGAATCATCGGACGCCCCTCCTATGGCTATCCCGAAGGCTTTACGATTTGGGAAATAGACATGTCCCGTCGCAACTATCGAGATGAGTATTACCAAAAAACACTCCCAGCTGAGATGTATCGCTCCTTATTAGTTGCCCTAGCTGGACGAGAAACCATCTCTGCAATTCAAGGTAAGATAGCCCTAGAACAAGTCAAGCGGCGCACTCGCTCTACAATTTATCCAGATTCAGTCGGGATTGGACATTATGCCATTGACTTTCACCCCTGTATGACCCTCAGTCCCCCCGAAGTTCCTGGTAACAAAGAGCGTGAGGGCGAACGCCAGGGAGCGGGTCAAGCCTATCCCTTCCAAATTCCCCTGCGAGCGATAATTCCTCAAAAAATTGACAACATGTTAGTGGCTGGCAAAAGTATTGCTACTAGTCATATTGCAGCAGCAGCTTATCGCGTACATTCCTTTGAATGGTCATCAGGTGCAGCAGCTGGCACGACAGCAGCATTTGCCTTAGAAACGGGGATAGCTCCTTACCAACTAGTCAGTGGCTTGCCTCCCTACCCGCGACAGTTACAAGTTCTTAGGCAGCGCTTGGAACGACAAGGTAATCCCACCGCCTTTCCAGATACTTCCATTTTTAATGAGTCCTGGGAAGGCTGGAAATAAAAGATTGCGTAGGGTGCGTTATGCTGTGCTA
>DNXU01000037.1:0-6317 GCA_003505715.1 Cyanobacteria bacterium UBA8803
CTCCTCACCTCCTCATCCCTTAAGGACGAGGTTGAGGCCAAGGAATTTCAGGTTTAGTTGCCAGCAGACTTGATACTGCCGCAGCACCATAACGGTTGAGATGGCTAGGATCGGCAAAATACTGATTTTGATTCACCCACTGCTCCCCTAGGTCGATAAATACAAATCCACCACTAGCCGCTTGGCGCTGCATCAATTGCCGAAATTGGCGTTCGCGAGTTAGGCGTACTGCGTCTAGATAGTCCCTGGTAACGGGTAAGTTGACGAACACTAAGGGAACTTGTTGCTGCTGAACGAATGTTTTAATTGAATTCAGGGCAACTGTTTGCTGGCCGGAAAAGCTAAAAGGCTGGTAATCCCCATCGTAGCGACCGACTACTCGGGGGTTCCGCTGATAGTAGGTTTTGGGATCGAATTTGGTCTCCATCGGTAGGAAGCCATTGGCATCAATGGCAACTGTACTGTAACCAGTAGGGTTGTTTGCTAAGCTCAGCCGTTGGGGTGCGGTTATCCCTGTTAGCTGAGTTAAGAGTAATCGCTCACTAGGGGCAGGAATTGGGTTGCTAGTGGTTTCAAAAGATACCCGTGTTAACCGCCAGCGTCCGGAGATTTCTGTGGTTGGAATTAATTCTGAATCTGTTGACTTGGCTTTAGAGGTGCTGGAAATTCCGGAAAGGGGAATGGTTGGGCAACCATCGGTAGTATTGGGCAAAGGTTGAGGAAGTCGGGGGCGATCGCCTGCTAGTAAGCGCTGGTATCCCGCAGAGGCGGTAAGGCTTCTGAAAGTTCTGTCTACTCGCCCACTGTTGAACGCTCGCACTCCATCTGCCCAGATAATTAAGCGCGGGAGTTGTTGGGCGCTTAAGAGTTGCCGGAGTTGAAAGTCAATGAATTGAGCAGTAGCACCATTGACGGCAAAGTTGAAAATTCTCATACCGCCTTTACCCTGTCTTGCCAAAGCTTGTTGCAGTTGCTGGGGATCGACACCTACCAATGCCCTGGAACTGCCGACGATCAGGATATCTGGAGGGCCAAGGGCAGCAGTATAAGATAGGTAAAGTACCAGCTGCTCTTCAAAGATCGGGTTGTTAAAGGTGGGGAAGGGTAGAGGTGGGCTGGTGGTTTTGGCTTTTTGTTGGGCAATATCCAGGTTTCTGAAATATTCCCCTACTTTTTTTTGAGCATAAGCTCGTTTGGGACTATCTGGCGGAATTGATTGCATTGCCTCAATGGCTTGCAACCATCCCACAACCACTAAATCCCAGTCTTGGGGAGATTGAGCGGACTGGGCGAGATTGGCAGCGCTTGCTGCTTTCGTAATAGCTTTGGTAAAGGAGTCGATTTGCGGACAGTTTGACGGTATTTGATCGGACACCACTGTGAGGGAGGCTGAATTTGTCGTAGCGGATGAGGTTCGGTTTTCTGAGGTGTCCGATGGTGAGATAGAGGAACTGCCCGCAGCAAAGGTTAGCAGCGCAACGGTAGCAACACCAGGGAGTCGAAGGCAGAAGTTAGACATAGGGCGATCGCACTCTCATCATCCCTTCATTATGCTTGACGTTCTATTACTTCATTAAAACTACGGTTTGTCGCTAGGGATATGTTGCATTATGAAAGTATTTTTGGTAGGATGCTTACCAATAAAGAAATTAGAGTCTTTAGCAACCGATGAGAGCCACGTCTAGCGAGCTTCAAGAGGCACCGACACAGTTTTTCCGGTATTCCCAACAAAGGGCGAATGTAAAACAGCTGCCGCAAATTGAGCCAAGTTTTTATTACTTCGCTTATGGCTCTTGTATGTGCCCAGTGGATTTAAAGCGATCGCTCGGCGAAAATACTCACGCTTTCGTTATTGGTCCGGCAAGCCTTAAAGACTATCGGTTAGGTTTTTACCGCAAATCTCAGCTTCGTAACTGTGGGGTACTGGATATGGTGCCAGATCCCACATCAACCGTTGAAGGGGTGTTGTATCGCTTGCCTTGGCGGTTGAGTGAGGCATTGGATAAGCGAGAAGAAGTCCCTCAGGGCGGTTACCGACGAGAAGCGATCGCTGTTCACCATAACGGGCGTCTGTATCAGAATGTCCGTACCTATGTGGTAGTGGATAAGCTGGCAGAGGAACTAGCTCCCAACGATTGGTATTTTAATGTGGTACTCCGAGGCGCAATTACTTGTGGGCTACCAGAGTCTTATTGCTGGCAGCTATTTAACCATATGTATAAGCTCCAGCAGCGTTATTAGTAGGCTGAGGGAGAGGAAGTAACTAAACAGGACTTACGCAAGTACAAATATATATTGAGAATGGTGCGTTAGCTACCGCGTAATACCAAATCCGGCTCGACAACCCCTCTTATCTTCTTCCTCTTCTTCGTGTCCTTGGCGTCTTCGTGGTTTATTTAAAAGGGGGGTAATGACAGCGGATTTGGTATAACGCACCATACCAAAACTTGATTGAGACGCGCTCATGAGCATAGCTGTGTTGAATAATTTTGATGTCCTCTATTAGGCTGGCAAGTCCATGCCTTCCAAGCGTTAATCAGCTTCCAAGCTCCATCCGCCCCCTTCTTTAGCTCTACGCGATGCTTCTGACCTCGTACCGAATCATCAGCGAATCCATCGTCTGTAATTATTACAACTATTACTCCTGGTTGATTATCAATATCGGCTTTGGCTACTTCAATGATGCGGGATCTACGGCCTTCTTCTTCGATAGACATCTCCGGGACAAATTTTAATGCCACTTGCATAACGTCTTTAGTCCATGCTTCATTATTTTGAGCAGCTTTCTCCACCACTCTGTTGAAATCTACCACCTCTAGCTGTTTGTAAGACTCAACCTCTCCCTCGGTTGTTAAATTTTGGGAAGATTTAAGTGTGGGTGGAACAGTTAAGGCAATCGTGACAAACATTGTCAATAAAATCCCGGCAAATATGCCTACAACAACTGCTACGCGAGAATAAATTCTATTTGGTCTAGGCTCAATCATCATGCCTCATTTAATTGCTCAGTACTTAATCTAATCAACTTAGCTCTGCCCCTTTGAACTCACAAAATCAAAGAGATAATGAGCCATTTGTAACTTACTGCAAGGTTCAATAGTTTGTTGGTTTCCTCGGGCGTCTAGAAAGATGGCTTGATTATTATCGCTGCCAAAACCGGCATTAGCTTGGTCAACAGGATTGGCAACAATTGCATCTAGTTTTTTGTTATTCAACTTCTGTAAAGCTGGCGTGACAATATCACCAGTTTGTGCAGCAAACCCGACTAACTGTTGATGGGGCTGTTTGAGATGGCCCAACTCCGCTAAGATATCCGGCACTGGTTCTAGGGGTAAAGTTGGGGGGAGTAATTTCTTAGGTAACTTTTGTTCGGCGTATTCAGCTGGCTTCACATCAGCTACTGCCGCTGCCATTACAATCAGATCTGCCTCTGGGAAATAGGTGAGCATCGCTTCCCGCATTTGAGCGGCACTCACCACGGGAATTGCCCGCATTCCTGTGGGAATTTCCCCTGTTATCGGTGCATGAACCAGCGTCACTGCTGCTCCCCGATGCATGGCTGCTCGTGCCAAAGCCAATCCCATCTTACCTGTGGAAGGATTGCCTAGAAAGCGTACCGGGTCGAGATGTTCTCGCGTGCCGCCAGTACTAATTAATATTCGCTTTCCTGCTAAATCGCGCTTACCACCAGTGTGCAGCAGAGATTGGATCGAGGTTAGAATTTCCGCAGGTTCTGCCATGCGTCCGGCACCGATGCGATCGCAAGCCAATAGTCCCGCACTTGGCCCCACCGCATGATATCTGGGATCGGTTAACAGTTGTTGCCAGTTGCGTTGCACCGATTGGGCTTCCCACATTTCTGTATTCATTGCTGGCGCTAAGAGTATGGGACAGGAGGAAGCTAGTACAGTATTTGTTAATAAGTTATCTGCTAAGCCATAGGCTAACTTGGCTAAAGTATTAGCCGTCAGGGGAGCAAGCACAAAGACTTCTGCCCATTCCCCCAACTCAATATGGACTGGGCGATGGTGAATGGGTTGCCAGAAGACGCGATCGGTATAAGCGGGGTGGCGCGAGAGGGTGGTGACGGTTAAAGGAGTGATAAATTCCCTAGCTGCCTGGGTGAGAATTGCCCTAACTTCCACCCCCATCTTAAAGAGGCTGGAAATAAGTTCACAAACTTTATAGGCGGCAATACCGCCGCCTATACCAATGAGAACTCGGCGATCGCGAAGTGTCTGCATAGAAAGCAAAACTCAAGAGTTAGGTAGGATTTCGGCATTTAACTTCTTCTTACCACGAGTTCAAGCTTCATCGTAACCTTCCAGATCTAGCAAGTAGAGGTAAGGTTCTACCAACTCCGGGCGTTGAAACGCCACCGCTCGCAGCAAATGCCAATCATCTAGTCCTGCAAAGGCATTGCTGTAATCATCCCGCTCTAGACGTGCAGCTAGTTCAGCTACGTCTTCTGGTGTGAGAGCTGAAATATCCCGCTTGGAAATGGTTGAAGTTGCCATTGCTCCTGCCTCCCTTGATAGGATCTCTAATAAAGCACTGTACCCGTCTAACAGCCGCTTTTAATATTATCGCTACTCCCTAACTTAACTATGGTTAAGGGATTGTTAGTTTTTTGGCAAGGGATTTGGTAACGGATGTAACAAATATCACAGATGCGGTCAACTGTTATTTAGGTATTGACTAAAATAAAATCCCGGACTACTTCGATGACTTCTGGGATAATTTCATGACCCATATCAACTTCTTTGTACTGCATTGGCGCTCCTAAACCGAGCAAATAATCCCGTAACCGCTGAGCTGCGCTTATGGGGACGACAACATCTTGTTTGCCATGCACAATTAAAACGGGCGGTAAAGGAGGTTCAACCTCTTGGGGTGTTCTGTGCAAATAGCCGCTCATTGATATTAAACCAGCGACGGGTAAGCTTAACCCTACATCAAGAGTCATTGCTCCACCCTGAGAAAAACCACTCACAATTGTGGATGATAAGGGGATGCCAGTAATGCTTTCTAGGGACTGGAGCCAGTCTACTAGCAGCATTTGGCTTTGTGCTAGTCCTTGATAATCCTCTCGTTCGAGGTCGTACCACATCTTGCCATCGGGTATTTGTGCGTGAGGAAAAGGTCCATTGGGTAGCAAGAATTGGTAATTGGGTAGAACCAATTCCTGCACGAGAGAAACTAAATCTTGAGCATTGGCTCCCCAGCCATGCAACATTACGACCAACCCAGCTGGTCGCTGATTTGTTTCTGGTGGAATTGAAATAGCGTCGAGAGACAGGGGCTTACTCCTGGAAAATACAATTTAGACTATATTTTTGTGGATAGATTATCTATAACTTGGTATCTATTTCAATTATGCACGCAATCCCTCCCATCTTTTGTCATGATTGAATGACAAACATCCCATGGCTAATTATTAGCCATGGGAGCAATATAAACTTGTCAGTTAAATACACGGCAGCTTATTCAGTTGCACAGGCTAACTACTATAAGGGTAGCCTTCTTGTACAAGATAGGTAAATCGAATATATAATTATAGCTGCTGTATCACCAATCAGCAACATTGGGGAAGCTTTCATTTTTAATGATAATGTGGCGATCGCGGTCAAAGGTGATGGCTCCCTCATGCTTCAGCTTGCTGAGGAGTCTAGTGACTGTTACCCGCGTCGTGCCAATAGCATTAGCTAAGTTCTGATGGGTAAGGCGCATCCCTAGGCGAGTGTCTCCTCCTACAGGTTGACCGATTTCCCGTTTCATCAAAAGTAATAGGTTTTGCAAGCGGTCTTCAACTCGACGCTGACCCGCGATCGCTAAAAGTGCCTCCGTCTGTCGCATTCGGCGCACCATCTGGGGTAAAATCAGCTGAGGTAGATTTGGGGATGCATTTATTTCCCTTAGAGAAAACCAGATGAGGTGAACATCCGATAGGGCTGTTGCTTGATAGGTAGTTAGCAGAGAGAACCAATTACCAAAAAACGTCTCCGGCTCTGCCCAACCCAACCATACCTCTTCGCCATTATGGCAAAGTGTAGTCATCTGGACTAAACCCTGGCACACTTGCCAGACTCCCTGGGAAACCAGTGGAATCTGTTCCCCTTTGGCATAAAAATGCAAGCGGCGTCCTTCTTTGGGTTCGTGCTGATCGATCGGTAGAACTGCTCTGGAAGCTTGGACCATGAGTTGCAACGCTTTCCAGCTTATCAAAAACTGGCCTATGGAGTCAGCTCCAACTGTAAGGGACTAAGGTAAAGGCTTGGTAATTATTTGATTAAGTGTTGTTGGTTGTTGGTTGTTGG
>DNXU01000037.1:6433-7494 GCA_003505715.1 Cyanobacteria bacterium UBA8803
GTTGGTTGTTGGTTGGTGGTTGTGGTTGGTGGTTGGTGGTTGTGGTTGTGGTTGTTGGTGGAGAAGGGTTATTTGGGATTGGCCATTTTTAATTGGTATTTATCGGCTGTAGGACTGCATAATGGAAGTCTTTTTTGGTTTGGGGATTGAGATATTGCTGCTGTAACTGCCGCCATTCTTGCCATGATTGGTAACGATCTGCCTGCAAATGCTCGGTTAGAGTTGGCAGTTCAACCGCAATTTCAACGTTGAGGCTGTCGGCCAAAAATTCTGATAGTACGAAACTATCTTGAATATTCCCTAATATGCGCTGGAGGGATTTTATCTGAGTTATAAAATCATGGTAATTAGAGTCATAGAACTCAGTAAATAGCTCCATTTGATAGCGGACTCGCTTGGCTTGCTTGCGCAGGTCGTGCAATTCTTCTGCGCGATGGCTTAATAATTTTACTAAACTTTCACCACTGAGATCGCCGTTGACATCAATCTCTCCCGTTTGGAGCTTAGCTCCTACTAACCAAGCTGGGTGCAGACAAAGTTGACTCACTAGCGGGAGGAGTAAGTCTGGTAGGATGTCTTGAATTGCTAATTCAGCAAAGGCTCCATAGGTTGGCTTTTCTAGCCAGTCTTTTAAACCCTGCTTCAGTTCCTGATACCCTTCCTCTTCAAGGGTAGTCCGAACTACCTCTAAGGAATGTTGACGCTGCTTTTTGAGTGTTGCCAAAACTTTCTTGAGGGCTTTTTGTTCGTCTATTGGGAGTGGTGGTAGGTAATGATTTTTTAGGGCATCTTGTAAAACATCTAAATCTCTTAGTTTTCCAAGCTTGCGAGCAACTTTGGCGATTTTTTTCTCTCGTGCCGCCTTGGGCAGGACTAGGGCTTTTTCAAAGCCTGTAACTGCTGTGCGCAAACGTCGCATCCCAACGCGCATTTGGTGTAATGCTTCAGGATCTTTGTCTTTGAGAACGTCGCTTTCGTGCTTAATGGTTTTGTGAAAATGTTTTTCAATGGCCTGATAGGCCCAATAACCGAATAATTTGGGATCTGATATAACAGTTGTT
>DNXU01000167.1:0-6146 GCA_003505715.1 Cyanobacteria bacterium UBA8803
ACCAGTTACTGACTCGACTCCAGTGGTCACGCTGCTGGAGGGGAACACTCCGCTGATACCCGTACCGACTATTGCTAAAGCGATCGGTAAAGGGGTGCAGGTTTGGGTGAAATACGACGGTCTTAACCCTACTGGTAGCTTTAAAGACAGGGGTATGACCATGGCGATTTCTAAGGCTAAGGAAGCAGGCGCGAAGGCAGTAATTTGTGCCAGTACCGGAAATACTTCGGCCTCGGCAGCAGCCTATGCCCGTCGCGGTGGAATGCGGGCGTTTGTACTCATTCCTGATGGTTATGTGGCTCTGGGTAAGTTAGCCCAAGCTTTGCTCTATGGAGCAGAAGTGTTGGCAATTCAGGGAAATTTTGACCGGGCATTAGACATTGTCCGGGAGTTGGCGGACAGCTATCCCGTCACCCTAGTGAACTCCGTTAATCCCTATCGTTTAGAAGGCCAGAAGACAGCAGCCTTTGAGGTGGTAGATACCCTCGGCGATGCTCCCGATTGGCTTTGTATTCCGGTGGGCAATGCCGGGAATATCACAGCATACTGGATGGGTTTTTGTCAATATCAACAAGAGGGAAAATGCGATCGCACCCCTCGCTTGATGGGATTTCAGGCAGCGGGAGCGTCTCCTCTCGTCACTGGAGAAATCGTGCCTCATCCCGAAACAGTGGCAACGGCGATCCGAATTGGAAATCCAGCGAGTTGGGAGAAAGCGATCGCCGCACAACAAGCTAGTAAAGGGCAATTTACCAGCGTTACCGACGCAGAAATTCTCGAAGCCTATCGGTTGTTGGCGTCCCAAGAAGGAATTTTCTGCGAACCTGCTTCTGCTGCATCGGTGGCAGGGTTGCTAAAAGTTAAAGACCAAGTACCTGTAGGAGCAACAGTAGTGTGCGTGCTGACGGGTAATGGTTTGAAAGACCCGGATACAGCCATCAAGCACTGTAATAATCAGTTCAAACCGGGAATTGAGCCAACCTTGGCAGCAGTGGCTGAGGTGATGGGGTTGAAAAATTGACTCTGGGAGACGGATGAGGGAGAGGGGAAGAAGGAAAAAGATTTTCCAGCTCTCCCGTAGATGTAATGATAATAAAAACCAATCCCCAATTACCCATCACCCATCACCCATCACCTATCACCCATCACCCATCACCCATCACCAAAAAGCTAAGTTTCTTGAGACTCGGAACTCGACGGACGAGAACCGCGTTCCTTTGCCAATTGGTCAATAGTATCGCCAATAACAGCGGTTAAGCTTTTGCGGGTTTGAGCGTGGTTAGCTTGCTCGATTTTTAAGGCGTCTAGCAGGCGATCGCGTTCCATCATCACTTCAGTTAGCTTCGTCTTTAACTCCTCAACCGTTTGCAGATTCGCTACTTCCTGTTCAATGGCTGAGGCAGCTCCGGGATCTTGGGATTTAAGTTTAGAACTCTCCTGTTGGAGTTGACGGATTTGAAGTTTCAGGTTGGCAATCTCTTGTTGAGCCAGCTTAGCTTCCGTGCGGCGTTGCTGCGCTTCGGTATTGTAGAGTTGACGCCAGTTTTCAGCACTTTCATTCGCAGCCTCGCGATCGCGAATGCTATCTGCTAGTTGCTGTTTTAGTTCCTTAATTTCAGCTAACCACTGCCTGACATCGTTACTCATCGACCACTGCTCCTATGGTTGGTTTCTTGACAAAAATGGTGTTGTGTAGATTGGGTTACTGACACTTGTGATAGGTCAATTGCCTGTATATCTGGCACAGTAGTGGTTAAATACCCTGCTATCAAAATCAAAATCTATGCTACATGCTCGTGTTTACCGTTTTTTTCATTTTTTTCGTTATCTTAACCCGATCCTCCTGAGAAAAACTGTCACTCGCGCCCTGAAACGTCAGTTGATGGCTCTGTCATCTCAGATGGCCTACAATGCCATGTTAGCCCTGTTTCCAGCCATTTTGGTGATTCTCACAACCATTGAATTGTTCAAACAATTTTTCCCCTGGACTAACCCAGCAGTTCAGCTGGGGGAGGTGGCACCCAAGGAAGCTATGCAACTCATGCAGGATTTTGCTGATGGTATTAACCTAACAGGCAATCGCGGTTTATTTTCTCTGAGCTTTGTCATGGCAATTTGGGTGTCTTCGGGAGCCTTAAGCGCTGTGATGAATGCTTTAGACCAAATTCATCAAATTCCTATTGAGGAAACTCGACCCTTTTGGAAAGCCAAATTAATTTCTTTGGGTCTGACCATTGGTAGTATTTTACTCCTGTTCATTGCCTCGTTCCTGCTCTTTATCAGTAACTTAGTCGTCAAAATGGTTGACGATCAGAGTATAGTATTGGTCTTGGTAACCATCTTGCGGCTTTTGAGTTGGCCTATTGCCTTGGGTCTTGTTGCCATAGTTTTCGCGGTTATCTATCGCTTTGGCCCAAGCCGCTGGCGTCCGGGAACACCGATAATACCAGGAGCGGTTTTGGCAGCGGTTTCCTGGGCGATCGGATCAGGGTTATTTCGGCACTACCTAACCGCTAATTTCGGCAATTACAATAAAATCTACGGGGCTTTAGGTGCTGTGATTGTCTTACAGCTTTGGCTCTATATGACATCTTTAGTACTTTTAATGGGAGATCAGCTTAACTTCACAGTAGGAGAAGCAATCCAAGACGCTAAAACTGAACAAAGACCTCAGAAGTTCAGAACTTCAAAAGTTCAGAATTTTCTGGGATTTGAAGCGCGTGCAAAAACAAAGCCTCACCTCGACGAGGTTCAGCCTGGGCAAGAAGAGCAAGAAGCTGAGCTTCCGAATTATTGAGTCAGCCACTAATAGCTAATCCTTATTTTTTTAACTTTTGTAATACTCTGAAATTAGGCAAAAAAAATGCCATCAGGTTCTGAGTTAAAAATATAGTCATAATCAAAGCTCAATAATTTAAGGTTATGAATGATTGAAAAGCCAAGGCTCGTGATTTTATTTCTAGAGAAAGTACACATTATTAACTCAATAAGCTTTTTCTCTTTTATAATAGGAACTTTAATAAAATAAGCTCGCTTGGCAAAAAATAAGTTTTCATCTTTAGGAATAATGATGCCGTTAAGGCGGTGAGCATATTGAATCGGTTTTATATAATTATTTATGAAATCTTCTTGATTTTTTTGTAATTGATATAAACGTTCGTGTTGTAACCAACTCATCTGGAAAATTATTTTAATAATTTCAAATCCCAAAATATAGCTAAAAAGTTTGATTCTTTCTTCCGAATGTTGGAGTAAATGAATAAGTATTTCTAAGTAAAGGCAATCAGGTGTATAAAGATCGTGAACAGAATGGATATAAAACCGTTTTATATAGTTTTTTAATAATTTCTGATTTAGCTCCTGCTTAATAGAAAAGTATTTAAGGTAGTAATCCAAGACTTTAATAATTCGTTCTTGAAGCATCTTTGCTACTAAACTGTCTACGGCATAATCCTCTAATAACTCAGTAAGTTCACTTTGTTGATCGGGAGGATTTACACAGATAAGATAACACAAGTATAAAATATCAATCCGTTGTTCTAAGGGTATATGCTCTACCCATTTCGTTACTTCTAAAATAGTTTTATCGAGAGTACCAATCGGTGGATCTTCTTGTAAGCTAGATGCAAGTTGATAGTTGCTTTTCCCCATGACTAATTGCTGTAATATGGTGCCTACCTTACGCCAATTGGATAATAGGGATCTCTTTTAAAAATAGGCTAGAGAAGTTCCCAGAGTAGGTAAAATAGGGAAAAGCGCTAGGGCAAGCTCCTCATTCTCCGAACTAATGTTCAATTACCAAGAGAGCTTTGCTAATGCTCTTCCCAAATGAACCCGCTCTCTAGCATTTGCTCAAGCAAGCGTTACACAAATGCAAGATTTTGTCAACCTTAATCGTCGAATTGACACTCTTAGCGCAATGCCTATCTGTTTGTCTGTCCTTTCACTAAGCTCTAGCTCTTTCTCGATCAAGATGTGGAACGCTGCTATTTTGTTCCTGATAATTAAGAGCGCTTTAGTTTATTTTTGGTGGCTAGGAACAGGATATTATCTTATTCCTACATCTTATACCTCTTTATTAACATTTTCTAAGGAATAGGAAATTCAAGAGCTGCCTATTTCAGTATTAAATGTATTCATTGTTACTAATCAGCCCTGACAAATCCCGTAAATACCGATTGTGACAGTAGAGGGGGCGGAATGTGGTTTAAAGGCAGGACTGGCGCAACTACCCTTCGGCTATGCTCAGGGTAAACGCCATATATAGTGGTAATGGTGCGTTAGCTAATAAAGGCTGTGCGTCAGTCCTAGAAGGGAACGGTAACTCTAATTGTCCGGTTCCCTGTTCCCTTACCTTTAATTGTTGGCAAAGCGTGCAATAATAATCCCTCTGTTACTTAAAAATCTCTGCTCATGGCTGTTGTCCCCAAATCTACCGCCGAACTTGCTGCTGTCCTCGAGGAACCAGTCGATCTAGATTTCCAGTTACCTGACCCAGAGGATGAGGAGATTCTGGAGTATGACTTTCAGCAGCAAGTTGATAACGCTTGGCGGGTGTGCGATCGCTTCGACTTGCAAACGGAAATCTGGCGGGGAAGGATTTTGCGGGTTGTGCGAGACCGAGAGAAAAAAGGGGGCGATAGCCGGGGAGCAGGGTTTTTAAATTGGCTGAAAAGCCGAGAAATTAGCAAAAGTCAGGCATACTCCTTAATTGAGCTAGCCAACAGTGCCGATACCCTCTTAGCCGAGGGGAAACTCAACCCCGATGCCATCAAAAATTTCAGTAAGCGGGCGTTTGTGGAAACAGCTAAGTCACCGCCAGAAGTACAACAACTCGTAAGCGACGCTGCCCAAAAAGGCGATCGCATTACCCGCCGTGAAGTCAAGCAACTAGCAGATGAATGGACGGCGATGTCCTCCGAGTTGCTTCCGGATGAGGTCAAGGAAAAAGCTACAGCGGGTATCATGCCTGCGCGTTACCTGGCACCGTTGGTCAAAGAAATGGAGAAGTTGCCAGAGTCCCACCTGAAACCTTTACAACAAGCAGTTGAGGCCAATCCTGATGTTGATACCGTGAAACAGGTCACCTCAGATGCCCGTTCCTTAGCTAAGTATCTCGACGCCGCTGCCCAAGTGCAAGCGCTTCAGCATTCATCCCTGGATATGGAACTGGCATTAGAAGAAGCACTGCGACTGGACTGTTTGAACACTGCGTCCGATTTGGTCAAACAGGCATCAGTGCTAGAACAGACCGTTGGCAAACTTTACACCACATGGAAGCGCCTCGGCAGTCTGGCTGACCGATTATATGTAGATACGGGGGCAAGTACCCCCCATCTGCGATCGCTCCTCAACTGTCTAGACCGTCTTGGTGGTGAAGTGATCGAAGTGCCGCTAGATGATACAGGCGAGCAAATTATACGGTTGAAAGTCATGATGGAATAAACTGTTGACCCTTCGGCTTCGCGGCAGTCGAACGCTCAACTACCGCGTAGTCGAGACGTTGACCAGCTGAGTAAGTTATGGTCTATGGATTAATCAGCTGAGATTACTCTAATTCAGCCTCAATCATTTTAATATCAATATCATCTGGAAAAAACAATTTGGCTCTTTCTAAAACCTCACTAGCTTGAGAAATGTTGTTTATATCGATGTAACATTTTATTTGACCGATCAGGACTTCTTTTAAACTGGATTCAGCCTTTTCTTGAGCCATCTGAAAATATTGCATAGCCTGGAATGGAGAATCATTTACCGCGTATTCAAAATAGCCCAACTCGATACAAGGTTTGATAGAATCGGGGGATATTAAATGAGCAAGTTTCAGTATTCTTGGAGCGGCTTCTAGAGGCGAAAATTCCGAACTGTCTTTATCCAAAAGTTGAATGAGTTTTGCATATTTTACAAGTAAGTCAACCGAGTATGGTGAACAAGCAATAAGTTCCTGAACCAATTTTATGGCTGAGTCATATTCTCGTTGTTTGTGGAGTTCATTCACTCTATCTAAAGCAACTTTAAATTTCTTTACATCCATTGTCTATATTTTCTCCATCAAGCGATGTTGCTCTTCAATAAGCTTTCTCATTTGGTGAGCATTGCGATTTGCTGACCCCCCAATCCTGAGGGGAGAAATTTCTTGTTCCCCC
>DNXU01000167.1:6173-7175 GCA_003505715.1 Cyanobacteria bacterium UBA8803
GGGGGCGTTTGCGTAAGTCCTAGCCAATACACACTCAATACACTGATGGCATCTTTCATCAAGTTTTTTTAATCTTGGTGTTCACAATTGGGGCAGCTTTGAGATGAGCCAATATCATTTCATAGATAACAAAGTTGTATTATAAAATACATTTTGCTATGTATCTGGGAGACCCTCCCTATTTTTAAGCTAGTGCAGCTGGGTAGGCATAAGTTATGAGGTTCCTATGAGGTTTTATATGAGCTTTATGGGATTAATAATTGAATACCAAACGTTAGTATTGCAGTAGAGATAGCGTGTAGTAAAGGACATCGCGCTCATAGTTCGGCTATAACAGCGGTGCGTCAATCAAAAAGTATTTGTAGGGGATTTCCAATTTAAGCAATAACCGCTCGCTCAAGCCCTAGCCTTCGTCTGAATACTTTGTCATCAGAATTTAACTGCTATTAAGAAACCGAATTTATAGGGTAATTGAGCTAGCCGCTATTGTAGCTTCATGGATTTTTAGTACCCCATACAACACTAACTTGGACAGATAATGCTAACCACGACCGATCAAACAATACCAGTAAAAAATCCAGATCTTCGATTTAGCATGGCGGCTATGTCAGCTGATTTGGCACGACCTACAACCTTGATTTATGATTTTAAGGTTTTCAATCTGGATGGTCCGTTAGCTGGCAATAGCTATAAGGGTTGTCTCAAATTTAATTGCTCATCCCTCAAGAACAAAGGCGAGGAGTATATTAGAGCGGGGTTAAGAGTCAGGCTTTTGTTTGAGAATGTACGCTATACAGAACAAGAGTTTGCATTTTTTCCACCGGAGATCGGCTTTTATAATGGAATTTTTAAGGGCTTGACCTGGAGAACGCGAGGTTTGTCTGGGAAAGGATTTGTCATTCAAAATGAGGCGTTTGAATATAGCCGCAAGGGATTTAGAGGAATTGTGGCCTATTCATTACGACCGAATGTTGTAAAATGAGCAAAGTCGAACTGTCTGGG
>DNXU01000432.1:0-4420 GCA_003505715.1 Cyanobacteria bacterium UBA8803
CAACCAACAACAAACAACCAATCTAAAAGTGAAGTGCCATTTGCTCTGACTCTTTTTCCAGAAGGCGTACCAAATTCTCATCCCCTTTGGCTTTGGCTACCTGTAGCCGATGTTCTAGGGAGCGCTGAATGTTTTTTAGGTGAATGTTGGCCGTTTCGTCAACTACTTTTGTATGGGAGCCGCCTGTAAACGTTAGCTTAGTTGCTGCGATCGCCACTGCTTGAGCGACTTGGATGGGTTCTGTCAATGTTGCTTGACCCGTGCGGTAGGCAACGCCACGCCATTTGAGATCGTGGACAGGTAGAGGTTCAGGAATATGTCTGGGATAGTGAAACCGCCATTGTTGACCCCGGTACGTGCCGCCAATTTCGCCTTCCGTCACCTCCAAGACGGATGGTCTAGCTTCGTATTTGACACTTCGGTAAGAAAGTTTCATATGCTTTGCCTCCAGTAAGAATTTTGAAAGTGTTTTTGATTGAGTACGCCTTTGGCCTAATAACGTGTTTCCTATTTGCTTGTGCAAGCAACACCGCCCTAGCTGAGCAATGGCTGGAAAACATCTAACTTAAGATATAGGCCATCTGTTAGATAGATTATTCAAAAATATTTCTGTATTTATTTTTACAGTTTTGATCTAAAAATGTCAATTGTTAAGAAATGACAACAAAAAAACAAGGGAGTCAAGGGTAGGGGGAGAAATTTTGATTCTTGGTTGTGAGTAACAGAGCCTGTTGCTTATATCACAAATTGCCACAAACAACACAATAGTTAATTTTTCTTTAAGAAACTCTTCATCATGATAAAATACCGCCAGTTTTAATAAAACTGGCGGTACAAGCTTTTCAGATCAGCTTCAGATAAATTGTTAGTTCAGGTCAGCTTCCAATAAGTCCTACAGAGAAGAACCTAGTCCTGCGTAGGCACCATAGAAGAAAAGACCGAGAATTACAAGGACACCCGTCCCAGCGACGGTAGCGACGATCCACAATGGAATTCTTCCACTTCCAGACACAGCTTATACCTCCTAATTTAATCTAAAAACCCTTCGAGCCAGTTAATTGAAGAAATAACTGGAAAACAAAATACCGAGAACAAAAACGAGAAGTAGACCTAAGTAAAGAGAAGTCCGGTTCAATTCAACCGGTTGGTTATTTGGATTGGGCGCTCTTTCTGGCATAATCGTTTCTCCTAGCGTTGAATAAATTGCATGGCGGCGATCGCGCCTAAGAAAAAGACCGTGGGGACAGCAAGGGTATGAACCGCTAGCCATCTAACGGTAAAAATCGGATAGGAAACGGGTTGATTGGGCGTATTAGTGGCCATAATTTTTTACCTGTTTTTCAAAGACTTACTTGATAAATTCTTCAATTTGCTGTTTGGCACTGAAGCGATCGTTGATAATTGGCAATTCCTGCCGCTCTTGAGTGAAATACTCATTGGGACGGGGTGTACCAAATACATCGTAAGCTAGACCAGTACTGACAAACAGCCAGCCTGCAATAAACAGCGCCGGGATAGTGATACTGTGAATAACCCAGTAACGGATGCTGGTAATAATGTCTCCAAACGGACGTTCACCTGTGCTACCTGACATTGCTCATTCCTCCTTCCGATAACAGTTGAAAATTGACTTAACTATGATAGATTCAAACGGGCACTTGCCTATACGAGATTGTACCGTATTTGAGCCTATTTTCTTGCAGTAGCAATCAACATAAACCAGGGAAAAACTCCTTGCATGAGTACCAAGGATTTAACCGAACTCAAGCCGCTTCTGTAGGCTGCTCGTACTTGAGCAAAATACCATTCTGACCCAAGATAAATCCCTTTTCGGGCGTTATAAAGACAATTTTGTAGAAGTTAGACGGGACATTCTCAACCTCGCGGTCTTTTTGCCAGGTCTTGCCACCATCAAAACTACAAAGTAAATTGCCGCTACCACCCGATACCCAAATCTCATCCGGCGTGCGATAGGCCAAGTCGAGGAATCCCCAGCTGGTAGAAAACTCCGGATATATAGCATCTTCCCAGGTTTCTGGATCTTCAGTGCTACTAAATTGGAGTTGACCCCCCCGTGCTAGTATCCAAAGACGCCCATCTTGGCTAAATCCCATATTTTGAAGACGTTTGGAACTGTTACGGTTGTGCTGTTGCCAAGCTGTCTGGTTAGGTTCCCACGTTGAGTAAAAGTTCCCTCTAGCGGAAACCGCCACGTATTTACCATCGTCAGATCGGGAAATATTGCGAACTACCCCAACAGCCTCTTGAACCATTGCTTTCCAGGTCTTACCACCATCTTGAGTCTGATAAATCGCTCCCACCGTGGTACTCATCTCCGCAGACTGGGGGCCGAGAGCCAAGATATGATTAGGGGCACCAGGTAATTTGGCACTTAACGGGATGCGAGACCAAGAGGCACCGCCATCAGCAGTGTGTAGTAAGATAGAAGGCTCGCCTACAATCCATCCTTCATCAGCAACAAAGCTAACAGACGTGAGGCGATTATTCTCTTCTCCCAGATCCAGTACTTTCTGCTGCCAGGTATCGCCCCCATCCTTTGTTTCTAAGAGCGTGTCATTACTACCGACTGCCCAGCCATGATTTAGGTCACCCGTAAAACCAATATCCCGGAGGGTAGCTTCCGTAGGCAAGGGCACCAAATGCCAGGGGTTATAGCTCACCGATGGAGCATAACTACAACTGATACACAAACAGGCGATCGCCAGCAGTATTACGATTTGTTTCAGCGCTTTCATTAACTCTCTCATAGCAAGTTTCCTGTCCTCGGGTTTTCCAAGAGCGTGACCGATAACCCGCTCACTTCAGCCCAACCCGTAGAGACTCAGAAAAAATAAAAAGGCCAACGCTAAGGCACCAAAAATGACCATATTCTTCTGACCGGGTGTTAAACGGTTAACGCCAAGGCCATAGTTGAGGTTTTCCTGAAATCCCGAAGGGGCACCACTTGCACCAATATTCTGAAACACAGATTTTTTGGCACCGCAAACGGGACAACGCCAGTCGATGGGCAACTCTTCAAAAAGCGTCCCAGAGGGAATATTACGATTGTTATCTCCCTTGTTCGGCTCGTAAACATAGCCGCAAGCACGGCATTCGTAACTCGCCGGTGCTTGTTCAGCCAGGGTTTGCTCTTTGGGTTGATCGCTCATTGCTCGCGGTAAGGAAGCAAATCTTAAAATGTATGTTAAAAAATTTATCACATAATTGGGACGCCTGGGGAGGTGAGGGAGTGGGGGAGTGTAAGGAAACGGTGGCATCAGGTTTGGCAAGGTTTACATAGGTTTTAAAGAAGCAGGTAACGTTACCGTAAATGTTGTGCCTACACCTAATTCACTCTCTACAGCAATGTGACCGCCATGCAAATCTACGCATTTTTTAACAATGGAGAGACCCAACCCCGTACCCTTAATGGTGCCCACATTACTAGCACGATGGAACGACTCAAACAAGCGCTGTTGGTCTTCTAAGGGGATGCCGATACCCCAATCTTTAATTTTTAATGTTACTGTCTCATCTAGACAGCAGATCTCCAAATTTATAGTTCCGCCGGCTGGAGAGTATTTAATCGCATTAGAAAGCAAATTGCTCAGAATATGCCGTAGCAAGTTGGCATCCATACAAGTATGAGTGCATTGCACCTTATTAACTAAAACCATAGAATATTGATTGCCTGCATTTAACTTGATCTCTTCGACCAGGTTCTGGCAGAATTCGACTAAATCCAAGGGCAGAGGCTTAAACTCTAGTTTGCCAGCATCTGCTTTACCAACAAGTAACACATCATCCAGCAACTTTTTCATCTGCTCCACTGATGTTTTAATTTGCTGAAAATGCTTATTTTTTTTAGAATCCATAGCATCCCGGCAATAACGTTCCAGCAGCCCAATTGAGGAACTAATCGTCGTGAGAGGCGTGCGGAATTCGTGAGATGCGATCGCAATAAAACTAGATTTTAGCTCGCTCAGTTCCTTTTCTTTTTCTATNNCCTGACGCATTTGCTCTTCAGCCTGATGGCGGGAAAGCGCAATTTCAATAGTGGTGTGTAATTCTTTCTCCTCAAAGGGCTTGAGTAGATACCCAAAAGGCTCACTGATCTTGGCTCGCTCCAATGTATTTAGATCGGCATAGGCCGTCAGATAAATAACAGGGATATGGAAACGCTGGCGAATTACCTCAGCAGCTTGGATACCATCTACATCACCTTTAAGCATGATGTCCATCAATACTAAATTTGGCTGAGTTGTCGCACTAGTAACGATCGCTTCTTCTGCCGAGGCCACAACTGCTACCACTTTATAGCCCAAATGTTTGAGAGTAGTTTCAATATCTAACGCGACGATTTCTTCGTCTTCAACGACCAATAGCTTGGCAGAGGACATAGTTTTTTTGGAGGGAGTGC
>DNXU01000432.1:4535-8342 GCA_003505715.1 Cyanobacteria bacterium UBA8803
CCTCATCCCCTCACTCCCTCACCTCCTCACCCCCTCACTCCCTCACCTCCTCATGCTTTCTATTAGAGGTAAAGGTAATTTGAAATTCAGTTCCCTGGTTGCGATGGAGTTCGATGCTACCTCTTAGTTGCTTGGTTAATCTACAAACGAGTTGCAATCCCAGGGAGTTGGTATTGGGAAAATCCAAATCTATTGGCAAGCCAACACCATTATCGCCAATAGCCAAGATGAACTGCTCTTGGTTAATGTGGACTGGGGGTATGGAGGGATAGAGAATTGGCGGCACTCTCTCCTGGTGTCGAGCGCTCTCTCCTTTTTGATAGAGCATTATCCCAATCTCGCCACTCCGACGATCTGGAAAGGCGTATTTGAGAGCGTTAGAGACTAGTTCGTTGATAATCAAACCGCAGGGAATAGCAGTATCAATGGCTAAGGATACTGGTGCTACATCGATCTTAAGATTGACATCATCTCGGTTAGTACCATAGGAGCGGTACAAATTGCTCGCTAAGGTTTGGATATATCCTTGAAAGTCAATCTGAGCTAAGTTATCTGATTGATAAAGCTTTTCATGAATCAGTGCCATGGCCTGCACCCGATTTTGGCTCTCTTGGAATAGTTCGAGAATATTTTGATCTCTAATTTGCCTAGCCTGCAACCGCAGCAGGCTGGAAATAATCTGCAAATTGTTTTTGACGCGGTGGTGAATTTCTTTGAGCAGAGTTTCTTTTTCCAGGAGAGAGGTTGTAATTTTCTCTGCTTGTTGCTGGCGTTCGGTGATATCCTCAGTCATCGCCAAGCAAAATCCCGGCTTACCTTCTCGATCCCGTAGCACCGTGACAGTGAGATTGGCCCATACTACCTCGCCGTTCTTCTTCAAATAGCGTTTCTCCATGCAGAAGTCATCGATGTGACCCTGCTCAATCTGTTGGATGTAGTACCAATCTTTCCAAAGATCGTCAGGATGAGTAATATCATCAAACGTCAAGGAGGCGATTTCTGAAGCGGAGTATCCCAGCATCTCATAATAGGCTGGGTTGACCTGAATGTATTGATGGGTATAAAAGTCGATCAGAGACATGCCAATGGGAGCATGGTGGAAGATCTGCCGAAACTGCCGCTCGCTTTCACGCAATGCTTCCTCCGCTCGTTTGCGTTCTGTAATGTCCAGCACCGTGCTAAATACCCCAATAACTTGGCCAACAACGTTGAGAATTGGTTTCCCTCGGTCAAAAAGGTGGCGAATTGAGCCATCAGAGTGGACGATCCGATAGTCAAGTTCAAAAGGTTGCTCGTACTCAATTCCCATGGCAACCCTGGCTTCAAACTCACTTCTATCATCAGGATGAATCAGTTTTTGTACCAATACTTCATAAGTCGGTGCTGCTCGATCTGGATCGAGGCTAAAGATGCGGAAAGTTTCTGCCGACCAAGTAATTTTTTGTGTTTTTAAGTCATATTCCCAAGTACCAACGTGAGCAATTTTTTGAGCTTCAGCCAGATTAGCTTCGCTTTGGCACAGTTTTTCTTCGGCCTGTCGGCGATCGCTGATATCTCGCAACGAAAGAACCCATACTAACTCATCTTCCCAGATCGTTTGCGCCCCCCGCATTTCCACCACAACGATGCCCTCGCTAGGGCGAACAATCACCAGTTCGGTTGTATCGTTAACTAAGACAGGCACACCTAAGTCGGTGCCCAACAGCTCTTGTAACGGTCTGCCAAAGAGGGTTTGAGCGGCTGGGTTGGCGAAAATAACTCTTCCTTGTTTGTTTAAAATTAATAGTCCATCAGATATCGTATTAACGATCGCCTTGAGCCGTTCTTTACTTTGCCGCAGTGCCTGTTCTGAAAGCTTGCGTTCAGTGATATCTGCCCAGTACCCTACGATTTCTCGTGGGTTGCCAGCCTTGTCCCGCACGAGCTTCATCTGATCGTATACCCACCGATAAGTGCCATCTTTGTGTAGGAAGCGGTACTCGTGAGTGTGATATCCTTTATCAAATAGCTCTGGTAGCTCGGCAAAGAGCTGCGGGGCATCCTCTGGATGGATGTGGCTTGCCCAGAAACCGGGGTCTTCCAAAAATTCCCGCGCTTCATATCCGCTCAAGGCAGTGATATTATCACTCATGAAAGTCGCGCCGTAATTCCCAGACACTTTGGCAGTATAAATCACTGCTGGGGTAGACGCCAGTAAATATTGCAGTCGCTCTTGAGTTAGTCTTAGGGCTATTTCTACTTGCCGATGTTGAAGTACCTCATTGAGTAATTGTTTGTTCACCTGCTTCAGTTGCGCCGTGCGTTGTTCAACTGTCAACTCCAACTCTCTGTTGAGTCTTTGCCATGCTTCTTCCACAATGCCGTTAAGAATCGGTTTAGCAAACATAACTCATTTATCAATTACGATTAACCATCCGTTACATCCTCCTGCCAAATCCATTGCCAAACCCCCTATCCCTTAGGGAATTAAGTAGGTACGCCAGCTTTTTAGCACGCTATCACTAATCTCCTGCGGTATTGCCAGACGCCAAGTTTTCCCTTCTTGTTGGCGCTGTAAGTAAACATCAAAGGCATTTTTCTGTTGAGTAACCTGTTGTTGGGATAGCTTCAGGTTCAAGCTGTAAGTACCCTGGACGCGGTAGGTAGGCAAACCTCCAAGAAATAGGGGTTCTAATTGCTTGAGTACCACCTGAGTAATTTCAAATTGTGGGGCAGAGGATTGCAATTGTTGCGTAAGCTGCTGTTGGGTTTGACTGACTTGGAGAGCGATCGCTTTTTCTACTAGCGGTTTGCCCGGTGCCAGCCCAAGACTTGGAGTACTCGTCCCGCAAGCGGCGAGCAGTCCGATGAGGATGGCTGTCAAAATAAAGCTAGGGAGGGGGGATAGAGAGAAGGCACAGGGGGAGAAAGGAAAAAAATTTTGCATTACTTTCTGTTTACTCATGTATCTTGAGTTTGCCCAATAACCAATCACTGCACAACAAGGATGCCTGAAGTCGGATGGTAGTAGCTCTCAGCATTCTTACATCTAACTTCAGGCATCCCTATCCTGTACAAAATAACTTATGAAACAGACTATTGGACTCGATCGACAGCTTTATGATTACCTCTTGTCAGTCTCTGTGCGGGAACCTGACATTCTCCGACAACTGCGGGAGGAAACAGCTCATCATCCCAGTGCTGTTATGCAAATTGCGCCAGAACAAGGTCAGTTCATGGCGCTACTCGTTCAGCTACTAGGTGCTAAGAAAACCCTAGAAGTCGGAGTTTTTACAGGCTACAGCTCTTTGTGTGTCGCTTTAGCAATGCCTGTTGATGGCAAAATTGTCGCTTGTGATGTCAGTGAAGAATACACAGCTGTGGCACGTCGCTACTGGGAAGCAGCGGGAGTAGCGGACAAGGTAGATTTACGAGTCGCTCCTGCTTTGGTAACCTTAGACGAGTTGTTAGCAACAGGACAGGCAGAAACCTTTGATTTTGCCTTCATTGATGCGGATAAGGGGAATTATCAAAACTATTACGAGCGATCGCTCCAGTTGGTTCGTCCTGGTGGTCTCATTGCCATTGATAATGTACTCTGGTCTGGACGAGTCGCCGATGCTCAGGTACAAGATAATAATACGGAAGCAATTCGGGCGTTTAACCAGAGATTATACCAGGATGAACGAGTGACCCTCACTCTTGTCCCCATTGCTGATGGACTGACGCTAGCACTTAAACGCTAGTGGCAATGGTGCGTTAGCTTTCGCATAAAGCACCCTACTAATCAAGGGAGATTGAAAAAATAGTGGCAATGGTGCGTTAGCT
>DNXU01000432.1:8383-8691 GCA_003505715.1 Cyanobacteria bacterium UBA8803
TAGAGGCTGTGCGTAAGTCCTATAAGTTTTTCTCTCCTTCATCCCTCTTTCTCATCCCTCCTGCATGAGTAATAAAATACCCGTAATAGCAACTAAACCGCCAGAAACTCTTCAAACTATGGATGAGAAAGTTATAGCTCTTTCCTAAAAAATAGTCATAACGAGCGGATTTGTCTAACTCCAGAGAGGTATCTCCATCAATGGAGCTAGATGTTAATAGTTTCATAGATTTAACCTCTTGTACAATTTGTCTAGTTTCTACCCATTAGTAGTAGCCAGAATGAGTTTTCTATTCATCCCTCATCCCT
>DNXU01000432.1:8826-10230 GCA_003505715.1 Cyanobacteria bacterium UBA8803
CCCTCATCCCTCATCCCTCATTGGTAGTAACGCTCCTCAACCCAAATCCGCATTTCGGCTTCAGAAGCTCGACTGACAGAGCTACCTGTGACTGGATCGTAACCATGCCAATAGGTTTTACCCATCCGATCCGAACTCTGCCATACTTGGGGTTCGTTTGCTTTCGTTAGCTGTTTTAAGATTTGCTGCCAAATGCTTTTGAATGTTGAGAATAATTGCGTTTTATTAATTCGGCTGGATTCAGTTTCAGAACTAAGAGTTTCTAGCCGTTCTCTACCCGAACAGTTGCTATAGTGCGTCATAGAAAATCGCGCCCCGGATGATGCTCAATTAGTTACTTTCCCCTCACAAATTCACTGTAGCGATTTCTGCCTTGACAATCTAAACATGACTTAGATAGGTTATATGAATAAAATCGATACATAAAAGTCAAAATAGTTTTACGAATTGATAAGAATTGCTCTTGACATCACCCAAATGATTGAAATTAATGCCTATAAATTGAAAATCTCCCAGCTACGAGCCTTAATAGCGGTGGCAGATTGCGGTAATTTCAGTGAAGCTGCCCTAAAACTGGATGTATCTCAGTCGGCTATTAGCCATGCGATCGCTTCTCTAGAAGAGGAGTTAGGCGTGATATTGCTCTTACGAGGGCGTCATGGGGCGCACCTGACGCCAGTGGGAGAAAGGATCGTCGCTCAGGCTCGTCAAGTCTTACAACTGCTAGAGGCGATCGTAAAGGAAGCCGATCGAGAAAAAGGTTTACATGGAGGACAGGTACGAATTGCCACCTTTCGGAGTGTGGCAACCCATGTACTGCCTGGAGTCATGGCTCGGTTTCTCAGCAACCTGCCGGAAATTGCCGTCACCATTACCGAACATGCAGATTATTTGGGTGTGGAACAAGCGTTGAGGGAAGGCCGTGCCGACATTGGCTTTACCTATCTGCCAGCTGGGGAGGAATTTCAAACCTGGGAAATCCTGCGAGATGAGTATATCGTCTTACTACCGCCTAATTCAGAATTGAGGAATGCCCAGTTGACCTGGGAGCAGTTAAGGACTTACCCGTTAATTCTGCCCCCAATGAGTAATGCCTGTCATCTCCGAATTCACCATCACTTAAGAACATTGGGATTCCCCATAAAGGCTGCTTACGAGGTCAACGAAGACTCAACCATTGTGAGCATGGTAGAGCAAGGTTTAGGAGCAGCAATTTTGCCCCGTCTGGCAGCCGAACCCCTACCCAAGAACGTATTCTTTTACAGTTTGCCAGTCCCTTTGGAACGAATCATCGGAGCAGCAATCCTCAGGAATACTCTGCAAACTCCAGCAGTATTCGCCTTTCTAGACGCTCTCAGAAATAAGGGGCAATTTAATAATAAAGTAATAAACTACTCAGGCTTG
>DNXU01000524.1 GCA_003505715.1 Cyanobacteria bacterium UBA8803
CTCATCAGTTTGCACGTATTGGGGAACATCTTGAGTACGGTCAAAGATTAGGTGTAAGCCTTTGGAGCGGGCTTTGATTTGCAGCATTTCTTCGAGGCTCTCGAGCAGGCGATACAGGTCGAAACTCGTCTCATTAAACGTCATTTGGCCTGCCTCAATTTTGGACATTTCCAAAATATCGTTGATTAAATCTAGCAAATGCTCGCCAGAACGCAAGATAATGTTTAAATAGTCCTGCTGAGTTTTGGATATCTGGGTATCGCGGTGCATCACTTGAGTAAAGCCGAGGATGGCATTGAGGGGAGTACGCAGTTCGTGGCTCATATTGGCGAGGAATTGGCTTTTGGCATGGTTGGCAACTTCGGCGTCTTCTAGTGCCTGTCGCAGTGCTGCCTCTGTCTGCTTGCGATCGCTAATATCTCGGACGATCGCCCACATCATTTCGGTTAACCCTGCCTCGTTTTTCAGACAATAGCTTCTGATTTCCACTGGGAATACCGTACCATCTTTCCGGATATACTCCTTTTCGTAGGTATCTGAGTATCCCCTCACTAAAACTTGTTTGTGAATAATTTCTACTTCCCTGGCTTGCCACTTGACGGGGGTTATCTCCGAATACTGCTTTTGCTGCAATTCGTCTAAGGAATACCCCAGCATCTTTTGATAACTGGCATTGCAATCAACAAATCTGTCCTGTAGATCTACGAAGGCTATGCCATCGACACTGCCCTCAAACAGTTCCCGGTAACGCTTCTCGCTTAAACGCAGCTTCTCTTCCGCCTGTTTGCGATCGCTAATATCCACCCAATAACCAACGCATTCAATGGGGTTACCAGCACCGTCCTCAACTAACCGTAATTGCTCGTATAGCCAGCGATACTTCCCATCCTGATGCAGGAATCGGTATTCGTGGGAGTGATATTTCTTTTCAACTAGATTAGGCAATTCGGCAAAGACGCCTTCTATATCTTCCGGGTGAATTTTGCTGACCCAGAAATCTGCATTTTCTATAAATTCCCGTGCTTGGCAACCCAAAATTGCCATGACGTTCTCGCTAATAAATGTATATCCATAATCTGGTCCAGCCTTGCAGCTAAAGATGACTGCGGGGCTATAGCGGAGTAGATATTGCAGGCGTTCGGTTGCTAGTCTCAGTGCCAACTCAGTTTGTTGGCGCTCTAGTTCGGCAGCTGCACGGGCGGCAAAAATTTTCAAAATCAACTCCGAACCTGGATCTCGACACATCGACTTGGTATCCAGCACAGCCAAATAGCCGATAATCTTCCCGTTAGAGCCAACTAGTGGAATGCCGAAGTAGCTTTGAGCTTTAAATTGAGCTAAATGGCGATCGCTAGGAAATAAGGTTTGCACCTCTTGAGGGTAATAGATGGTTTTTCCAGGCCGGAGATGTTCGCAGGGTGTACCTGCTAAGTCATACTCGAAGTTGTTCCCCCATGTTTCACCCGTCCAAAATGCTAAGGTACGAACTCTAGCAGGCACCCGATCCATCACCTGAGCGATCAAGGCGTAACGCACTTGCAAAAGCTCAGCTAAATAACGGACGCAGGAACGCATGAAGGTGTCACCCGTAGTCGAGGCACATCCGGCTACAATCAATCGCAACGCCTCTTCCCGCTGTTTTAGTTCAGTAATGTCACTCGCCGTACCAGTTGTGCCAATAATATTGTCTTGCTTGTCCAAAAGGGCGATCGCGTTAAACAGCAGATTAACGGTTCGCTCGTCTTTAGCCAGATGAGTCGTCTCGTACTGAAACACCGACTCGTCCTTACGCAGATGTTGGAAAACTTTGATATCTTTAGCTCTTTGTTTTGGTGGTATAAAATCGGTGAACGGACGACCTAGCATTTCTTCAGGGTCGTAGCCATAAATATGTTTGGCCGCTTGGTTAACGAAGGTCAAACGCCCTTCAGCATCTACTGACCAAATCAGGTCTTGAGATGCCTCAACTAGATCTCGGTACTTTTTCTCGCTCTCTCGCAGGGATAACTCCGTCTGCTGGCGCACCTCTATTTCCCGTTGCAGTTGAGCATTTTGCTCTTTTAATTTCTTTGAAAGTTGCTGGATAGTAAGTTGATTCTTTATCCGCGCTAAAACCTCTTCTACTTGAAACGGCTTAGTAATGTAGTCAACTCCACCCACTTCAAAAGCTGTTACCTTGTCCGATGCTCCCTTCAGGACGCTCAAAAAAATTACGGGAATATCGCGAGTTTTCTCCTTGGCTTTCAACCTCCTGCATACTTCATAGCCATTCATATTGGGCATAACAATATCCATCAGAATCAAATCTGGAAGAGTTTCAAATTCTGCATTAACTACCATTTCTCCAGAAATTGCTCGTTGAATTCTATAACCCTGTTCTGTCAGTAAATCTGACAAAAAACGCAGATTGCTGGGGTGATCGTCAACAATTAATATTTTGATATCTTGGGGATTGATTGCCATGGATATGTTTTGGTTTTTTCAAAAGTTTCAGAATTAGGAATTTAAAAATAATTGGCTTAAACGAAGAATGACATCAAGACGGAAATTATCGAGCAAATCTTTTAAAGCGTCAGCAAGCGCTATATTATTTTCTGGTATTTGCTCAATTAACTGGAGAACTAACTCTTCATCAAGGTTTTTGGTAGCTCGTTGTAGCGCTATTAACCAGTTAGTGGGCATTAGTGCCATCTTTTCTTTGAAGAAAGAGTCTGATTTCTCACCGAGCGCATTAAATCTCCAGGGAGCTGTTGTGGGTTCGGGCAAATCTTCATAGATATAGTGTACTCCCAAGTATTGAGCCATTTTTTCAAAAATCGCCTCTTCGGCAAAGGGCTTGCGAACAAAGTCGTCGCAACCTGCCGCTAAGATTTCCGGGCGTTTCTCCTCGAAAACACTGGCGGTGAGAGCAATAATTACAGTATGGGAATGGGGAATTGGTAATTGGTCATTCTCCTGTTGTCCCCCTTCCCCCCATTCCCTAGCTCTAATCTCTCTAGCTGCCTCAAGTCCGTCCATCACTGGTAACCGGGTATCCATCCAAATAAGATGGGGTTGAAACACCAACCACTGGGTTACAGCCTCTTGCCCGTTTTCCGCTTCACGCACTTCAAAGCCAATAGGTTCAAGTAACTTAACGAGCAAGAGGCGGTTTTCTCTGGTGTCATCCACTACGAGAATTCTATACGCTTCTTGGTGTGGATCTAAACCAATTACTCGCTGTCGCGGTTTGGTGATGATTTCTGGCTGAGCTGCTGGGGCAAGTTTAATATCAAACTGAAACGTTGTTCCGATACCTACTGTGCTGCTAACTGTAATTTCCCCGCCCATTATTTTTAAGAACCTTTGGCTAATTGCTAAACCTAGCCCTGAACCTTCCGCAGACTTCCGCCCTATTTCAGCTTGGGCAAATGCTTCAAATATGGTGTTAATTTCCTCAGCTGAAATCCCTGGGCCTGTATCTTCAACTTCAAAATGCAATTGTTCCCCTTGTCCCCCTTGCCCCCCTGCCCCATTCCCCATTCTCCTACTCACTCGTAGGTTGACGCTCCCAGATTCAGTAAATTTGATAGCGTTACCAATCAGGTTAATCAAACAGCCCCGCAGTTTCTGCTGGTCAGTTTTGATATATTGAGGCACATCAGGATCAACCTTGAACATTAGATAGATCCCCTTAGGCTCAGCTTTAATATGAAACATTTCTTCAAGAGCATCGAGAAAGCGATAAAAATCAAAGCTAGTTTCATTAAGCGTAAGTTTGCCAGCCTCGATTTTTGACAGTTCTAAAACGTTATCAATTAATTCAAGTAAATGTTCACCGCTCCGATTGATAATCTCTAAATAGTCTCGTTGTTCGGCGCTGATAAATGGGTCGCGGTTGAGGATTTGAGTAAAACCGAGGATAGCGTTAAGTGGTGTTCTCAATTCATGACTCATATTCGCCACAAATTCACTTTTAGCTTTTGAGGCAGCTTCCGCAGCAGCTTCGGCTTTGCGGCGTTCGATAATTTCCTGTTGGAGTTGCTGATTTTGCACTTGGAGTTGCTGGGATTGTTCGCGAAGCTGCTTGTTAAGCTGGCGAATAAGCAGTTGATTTTCGACTCGTGCCAAAACCTCTTCAATTTGAAACGGTTTAGTGATATAGTCTACTCCACCAATATGGAAAGCTTTAACTTTATCCCAAACATCATCAAGAGCGCTTAAGAAAATTACAGGAATGTTTTGAGTTTGAGGGTCTGACTTTAACCTTTTACAAACTTCATAGCCATCTAATTCTGGCATTTTAATATCTAATAAAATTAAATCTGGTGGTATAGAAAGTGCCGCTTTAATTCCCATATGACCTTTAACAGCGCCACGAACTGTATAGCCTTTTTCGGACAAGTTTTGCGCTAAAAGCTGTAGATCTTCAGGTCGATCATCTATAATTAAAATATTGCCTTGTTTTAATCTACTCTGATTAAGTTCCATAGCAAATTAGCTACTATAAATCAACAATCAACAATCAACAATGAACCATGAATACTCCTAGAGTAACAACTTTCCCTCAGCTTCAATTAAATCAATAATGCGATCGCAGCGAAATTGATTTGCCCAATCCACTAAAATTCGAGCTAAAAAGGCATAACTTGGGGGAATTTGGGCAATTAGCTTGAAAATCTGTTCGTTATCAATACTTTCAGCGGCCTGGTAAAGTTTTTTAATCCATTCTATTGGCATTGCTGCTAGAGCCTCCCTTAGAGAGACCTCAGAAACAACCTCAGCTGGCTGGGTGAGCGCAGGCTGGGGCTGCTCTTGTTCGTAGATGTAACGCACTCCTAGGAATTGAGCCATTTTTTCAAAGACAATCTGCTCTCGAAAAGGCTTCCGCACGAAGTCATCACAACCTGCTGCTAAAACAAAGGCTCGTTCCCGCTCAGTGGTACTAGCTGTGATGGCAATAATTACAGTACGGGAATTGGGATAATTCTCTACAGCTTTTTCTGCTTCTCCATTTGCCATTTCCCTAGTTCTAATCTCTTTAGTTGCTTCACAGCCATCCATGACTGGCATCCGCATATCTAACCAGATCAGGTGGGGGTGCCACTGTTCCCAGATTTCAACTGCCTCTTTACCATTACTGGCTTCTTTTAGCTCAAAGCCAATTGGGGAAAGGAGTTTAAGCAAAAGCTGGCGATTATCCCATTTATCGTCCACAATCAAGATGCGATAGCAAGGTTGGTTCGGTTCTAGGGCGATCGCTTGCCGCATCGGTTGTTTAGTTTCAACCTCAGTGGAATCAACTAGACTGACACCAACATCAAACCTAAAGACGCTGCCACGCCCCACTTGAGAGCTAACCGTAATTTGGCCACCCATAAGTTGCACGAAAGAGCGAGTGATGGCTAACCCCAAGCCTGTACCTTCCCGTGACTCTTTACCGATCTGGGTTTGGGTAAATGCTTCAAAAATAATATCTAATTCTTCAGGAGCAATGCCAGCTCCAGTGTCGGCAATTTCAAAGTGAATTGTTATTGGTTGTTTGTTGTTTGTTGTTGGTTGTTCTTTTGAGTTTTGGCTTTTTATTTTTATCGAGACGCTACCTTTTTCCGTAAACTTAATCGCATTAGCAATCAGATTAATCAAGGCTTGGCGTAACTTGACTTCATCGGTTCGGATATACTGAGGCAGATCTGGTGGTCGCTCGAAGAGCAACTGCAAACCCTGATGGTTAGCTTTTAATCGAAACATACTTTCTAGGTCCTCCAACATATGAATTAGGTCAAAGTTGGTTTCATTAAGAATCATGTGTCCAGCTTCAATTTTGGAGAGATCCAATACATTGTTAATTAAACTGAGTAGGTATTCTCCACTACGGTTGATAATAGTGATATTCTCTTTCTGGTCTGGGTCGAGGTTGGAGCTACGTTTCATAAGCTGGGCAAAACCAAGAATGGTGTTGAGGGGCGATCGCAACTCATGACTCATGTTGGCTAAAAATTCACTTTTGGCTTTGTTGGCAACTTCAGCCACTTCTTTGGCCTGTTGCAGTTCTACAGTCCGTTCGGCAACTTTCTGTTCCAACTCAGCATTTAATTGTTCCAGCTCACTATTTAATTTTTTTAACATCTCATTTTGCTTGGCCAATTGCTGCTCCTGCTGGTAAGACCGCAAAGCTTCTTTTACTGTCAAAATTAGGTCAGTTTCATCCCAAGGTTTGCCAATATAGCGATACAACTTAGCCTTGTTAACGGCATTGCCTACGGCTTGGGCATCGGCTTGTCCGGTCAGCATAATCTTCAAGGTTTGGGGATACCGAGCGTGAATTTTGCTCAGCAGTTCATCTCCCTTCATTCCTGGCATGATGTGGTCGGAAACAATCAAAGCAATTTCAATTCCTTCCTCTTGCAGCTCTGCAAAAATTTCTAAAGCTTCTTCCCCACTCTCCGCTGCTTCAATTTCATAAGCACTGCCTAGATTTCGCTTAAGTTGCTCGGTGAAACTTTCTAGAATAACTGTTTCATCGTCAACGCATACAATAGCTAGATTCTTCATAAAAACTGTTTTTGTAAATCACTTATTTTAAGTGTAGGAGGAGGAACAGGCATTTTTAATTGGCCTTGTTGCTGTATGCTGCCTATACGGCAATCCTCAAGATGCAGAAAAACCAACAAGGTTCTACTCGAACTCAGCCTACTGAGCAATTGATTATTTTAGCTAACTCATCTTCAGACCAGGGTTTGCGCAAGCAGCAGTAAAGATTAGCATTTTCTTTAGCCCGATTGATGGCAGCTTCATCAGCTTGTCCCGTCAGCATTACCGTAATAATTTCGGGATATTTATGATGAACTTGAATCAGAAACTCATCCCCTTTCATATCTGGCATCAACCAATCCGAAACAATGAGCATAATTTTGATGTCCTCTTCGTACAATTCTTCAATAATTTCCCAAGCTTCCTCGGCACTTTCAGCTACCTCATAAAGATATTGGTTGCCAAATCGCCTTTTGAGTTGCTCTTTCAGGCTTTCTAAAATCACTTTTTCATCATCAACGCATAAAATTGCCGTGTTTAACATGATTAATTTTTTGTGAAGATCGGAAACTATTAATAATTTTATAAAGTTTAGCAAAACCAAATTGACCTGTCAGCTGTTAGCTCGATTGGTATAGTAGTTCTTGGTTGCATGGAATACGCTCCCAGGCTCATTGTTTATCTTTCATGGTAATTCCCTATTCTCTCGTCCTCAAAAGCCAGACGGTAAAGGTCGTCTGCCCTGGCTGACTCTCGACCTCAATGTGCCCTTCATGTTTCTCAATAATCTTGCGGACGATATCCAACCCCAAACCACTGCCTTCTCCCGGTGGCTTAGTGGTGAAAAATGCCTCAAATATTTTCTGTTGAACTTCTTGAGGAATACCAGAACCAGAATCGGTCACTTGCACCACCACATAATTATCCTGCTGGGAAACCCCGATTTTTAACTGGCCTTTACCGTTCATGGCATGGATGGCATTATCTATGAGATTTGTCCACACCTGGATCAGTTCATCTGGATAACACAATATAGAGGGCAAACTCTCATAGTCTCTGATCACCTCGATACCCTTTTTAAGTTGATTGCGATACAACTCCAGAACGGTTTCTATGCCATCCGTAATTTGGGCTAGGTGCTTTACTCCACTAGAGTCGTAGCGAGCATAGCTTTTCAGTGCAAAGACAACTTTGGCCGCCCGTTCTACAGCCGTAGTAATGTTGTTGCTGTTGCTTTGCAGTCGAGCTAGGTTATAGGCGACGTGCAAAATCCAGTCTGCATCTGGGAGTTTCAACAGAGGCAAGAAGCCTTCAATACTATCGTAAATTCCTATATCCGTTAAGGTATCGGCAAGGCGTCTGGCATTCTCAATCTCTTGTTCTTCTAACTGATGGGTTAATGTTCGCTTGAATTGACGTTTTTCTTTAGTGCTGACTTGAGGGTTGCTCTTGAGTGACTTGTTAACTAAGGCAAAAAAGTTAGCTTGCTGTTGGAGATCCAGTCTTTGGAGAAGTTGAGGTAGTTGAGTTAGGGATTCAGCGATCGCTTTAGCCGTATTGTCAGCAGAAGCCCTTATTGCTCCCAACGGAGTATTGATTTCATGAGCCACACCAGCCACAAGTTGTCCCAAAGCCGCCATTTTTTCGGATTGGATGAGTTCTTGTTGGGTAGTTTTGAGTTCTTGTAAGGTTGCGCTTAGTTCGTCATTTTTCTGACGTAGGGCTTCTTCGGCTCTTTTGCGATCGCTAATATCCCGCGCCACCCAAATTGTCGTGTTTTCTGACACTGGGGAAATGCTGGCACTAAACCAAACCTCATGCCCCTCTAAAGATAAACTGTAATCAAAATTAACCGTCTGCCGCGTGTCTAAAGCCTGCTGAATTTTCTCTAACCAACTCTTAGCCGTCCGATCCTGAAAAAATTCTTCTACGGTTCGACTAACTAAGTCATTACTGGGTTCGGGCAACCGCCCTGCATTAGTCGGTAAAACTTCTACATTGCCGATTTGGCTTCCTTTCGTGTTGAGAACGAGTACAATATCGGTCATCGCCTCAAAGGTGGCACGCATCTTCCCTTCAGAAGTGCGCAGTTGCTCCTCAAGTAACTCGCGTTTGTCAATCTCCTCTTGGAGTTGCTGGTTTAAATGTCTTAATTCAGAGGTTTGCTCATCAACCAGATGCTGCAAGGTGCCCACGGTTTGATAGATTTCTAGTGGGCTAAGTGCCTCCAGCACGCCTGTTTGGGTGATGATGCCCACCAGTTCCCCCCCATCATTTGACACCACCAGTCGCCGTATCCGATGCTTTTGCATGATTTGATGGGCAGTCCACATCGAGTCTATCAGCCGAATGGGCAACAGTGGGGCACTCATTACTGTTGAAGCCTGGATTTGAGCGAAATCCAACCCTAAGTTACAAAACTGAATAATATCCCGTTCCGTAACAATACCAATGGGGATGTGCGCGGGGGTAGGGGGATGAATTTCCGTCGCTGTCTGTGTGCCTCTCTCTCGCTCCTTCTCCTCTACAATTACTACACAGCTAACACGTTCTTTAGCCATCAGTTGCGCCAGTTCCAGGATAGAAGCCGTCCCAAGGGTATGGATAACCCTGGAAGACATGGCCTCTGATACTTGTTTAAGCCTGAGTAAATCAACTGGCTTGATCGCATTCCGAATACTTTGGGGTGTCATGACGCCCACTAAGTTCTCAGCTTCTCCTAGCACAGGTAGATGACGAATCCGATGCTGGCGAAATCGGCTCACCACGGCGAAGATATTTTGAGCTTCGGCTTCTGTAATGGTAACTAGCTTTGTCGTCATTACTTCAGCGAGGCAGACACTGCCCAAGTCTACACGAGTGGCGACAAGACGCACGGCATCTCGCTCTGTAAACAAGCCTACTGGAGGACTGTTAGATTCGCCATTAGGCACTACGATCAGGCAACTGCTGCGCATCCTACCCATCAGTGCGATCGCCTCCTTCACCAGGGTATTTGGTGTGGTAGTAACGGGGCGATCGTAAATGGCTAAACGGTTTTCAGAATTCGGCATCAAGGAAATGGGGAATGGGGGATGGGGAATGGGGAATAGGGAATTGATAATTGATAATTGGGACAATGGTTCAAGTGTCTTTCTTGCCCCCATTCCCTATTCCCTATTCCCTATTCCCTATTCTCTTCAATCTAATGCATCTAAATCTAAGGCTTTTGAGCCACCCCGTTGTAACTGACTTAAAACTTTACCCAATTGTGACCAAACTAGCCAACCAATAAATACGGTCAGGGGTAGCGAGATCGAGTAAGACATTGATGGGGGAAAGCCAAAAATCTCTAATCCGGCGGCGAGGAACAGGCAAATGCCCGCAGCAATTCCCAGAAACGGTATCAGTAACTGGAATCCTTGCATTTGAGCCAGATTGCGAGAGGAACGGTTTTTAGACCATTCCTGTACGTTTTGCTTCAGGGTGGCTTCAAAGGCTGCGCCCGAAGTAATCCCAGCTAACAAACCCACAACTAATAAAAAATATGGCGGTTCTGGAAAAATGTACACAAGATACTCCCACTGCTTAATAAGCCTCACTGTTATTTTCTCTTAACCCGACAGTAAAGGAGGTAATAATAGTGAGGTATTAATTGATAATTTTATCAAATAGGTGTATTGTCACAAAAAAAATGGAACTAAGAATCTGGCCATGAAGTCATACAGAGAAAAGAATTTTCTGGAAATGCGTTATTTAGGCAAGCTATTAGTAGTTCTGTTCGTTCTTGCTGTCCCTAATTTTTTACCTCCAGCCTCAAGAGCGATCGTTTGCTCCTTAGCTGCTTGGAGTACCTCAGAGCGAGATTTCGGGGATGATGGTCGAGATGGAGAAAAGGGCGAAACGGGTAGGCGGGGTCGGGATGGAGAGAGCCGCACCATTTTTGCTGAAGGTACTCCACTGAACCTGGAATTGTCTGGGGAAGATGGTGGTGATGGGAGAGATGGGAGAGATGGTGAGGATGCTGATTGTGACAGACAGCCGCGAGATGTTAACTACGATCTCCGTGCGCCTGATGGTGGGGATGGCGGTGATGGGGGTGAAGGTGGCGATGGTGGTAATGGCGGCCCTGTTACCGTTTATTACACCAATCTGGCAGACCTGAAAAAAATCTACGTGCGAGCTCCAGGTGGCCGAGGAGGGCGTCCCGGTCGCGGAGCCTATGGTGGTGATGGGTGTAGGTGTGACGATCGCCGCTGGGAAATTGAAACCTGTACGGGAAATCCGGGAAGTCCCGACCGTCGTTGCCAAACTGAGGAGTTCACTTGTGAAGACGGGGATGAAGGTAGAAATGGTCGAGATGGCCGAGATGGCAAAGACGGTAGCCTCGGCACCCTAACCTTGATTAACCGTAGCGAACCCCTCCCACCAGATCGTCCGACAGCAACCCTTACTCTGGCTCAACTGAAAGACCAAGTTGTGGCTCTTTCTCTGAATCAATGGCAGATGAGGAGCGGTGCTGCTAGTCTTTTAGCACCAAACTCCCTCATTAGCGATCGCTATAGTGAGTTTGTGAGGCGCATCGAAGGTTCGTTTGAGTTAGTTTGGAATGCCGATCGCTCGATCGCGGATTTTTATGACCAACGGGTCAGCCTCAGTCTCAAAGAAGACCAGCGGATAGGATTTTCCTCACCTGAAGAGGTGTGGTTGGATGCTACGACCACCCAACAGGGAAGTAAAACCCAGTTGGTTGTCTCCAATGTCATCCTTAAAAGCGAAGTCACTCGCCTAACACGAGCAGATTTCTCTGGCAGCGGGCTGAATCTGAATTTTAGTTTAGTGGATTTGGCAGGCAAGTCGGATGTCATTTCAACTCAATTCCAGATCAAATACCGCACTGCCAGAACAGGCGATCGCTTTGATCGCTTCCCTGATTACGCAACCCGCTACGAGGGCATCATTCCCGCTGACTTAGTCAGTCGCGACAACAACCGCTTCACGCTAAATATCGGCAAGCTACCAATCGACTCCCAGTTTCTCAGAGCCGGACTCCCCGTCGAAATTGAGTTATTCATCACTCGCTCCTTTGCCGGAAACTCCGCCCAACAGGAAATTACCTGGAGGGGAGAAATTAAGAGGTGAGGGGGTGAGGGAGTTAGGGAGTTAGGGGTGAGGGAGTTAGGGGGTAAGGAGCTGAGTAATTGGACTTTGGATGAATGGCACTTAGTTAAGCCACAGTTGAGCAGTTTTAATTAAGAATGATTATCCTTATTAAGAGAGGGAGGCGAGGGACGCTCGCCTCCCTTACCCTCTCACCCCCTCACCTCCTCACCCCCTCACCTCATTGCATCTGGGCTACGGTCGCATTTTTGTAATAGTGAGTGAGAATCTGTTGGTAATTAACGCCCTGTTTGGCTAAATTGTGAGCGCCCCACTGGCTCAAACCCAGTCCGTGACCAAAACCCCGACCGTTGATTTGGAAACCGTTGCCAGTATCGGAAACGGTGAATAGGGTACTTCTTAGATCTAAGGCTTGGCGCAAATCGTTGCCGCTGACACGCTTGGTGCCGCCAGTGCCTTGAACCTTCATTGTGATAATGCGGCCATTAGGAGTTGTGCGCTCTGGTGTCATTGATGTCACCGTGCCGACACCGCCAATGCGGCGGCTGAGTTCTCGACTGGAAAAGCTTTTAGTCCACTGGTAGACGGGAGCTCCCATATCATAGTCTGGTACACCCCGCAGATAGGGTAGGGGTTGGCTCCAAACATCTTCCACATTTTCCGTGTGTCCACCAGAGGAAGAGTGAAAGACTGCCAGAATCACTTTGCCGCCATAGTTCATCACCTGTCCAGTAGTAGCATTGGCTGCCATCTGGGTGCTTTGAGCTTCGGTTTCCAGACCTTTGTAAACTTGCCACTTGGTTGTGTCACCGACATCATAGATGTTATTGCCTGAATCAGCTCTCTTGTAGAGTGCATAGGTTCGGGCAGCGACGGCTTGTGCCTTTAGAGCTTCTTGGGGCCAAGTGGGGCTCATTTCAGCTCCTAGCACGCTATAGAGATATTGGTCTAAATCAACGTAATTGACGGCAATCAGTCCTTTACTGGTGGCGACAACTCGGATACGTCCCCGATACCAGCGATCGCCAATCCAAACGAAACCGTTGTCAGTTGGTTCAATCCAAAGCGCTCCCGATCTCCACTGACCCAAAGTGACTCTACCACTGCCAGATTGGGCATTGAAGGCGTTCATAGCGGTGAGTTCGCCAACTTGCTGGCCATCATTATTGCGGACAATGGCTTTGGTTGAACTCCCTACTTTTACTCGGCTAACCCCCTCTTGAATGGCGACTCGTAGTTCCATCGCGGCTTGTGCTGGACCAACCCAGAGCATCCAAAACAGCAAAGAGAGCCACCAATGACGCCCTAACAGCCAAATCATCGGCTTGAGTCCAGAGACTAGAGAAATGGGGAAACCTCTAGATGCCATTGTTAATAAATACCTCACGCGACAAATCTTCTCGTTTTTGGGATCAATAACCTATTACGGCAGTTACTAGGTTTTTGTTTCAAGGCAATTGAGCGAAAATCCGCATAAGTTGATTTACAAAGATCAATCCTAATCTGAGAATGGGGAGAGGGGCCAGACAGAGAGGGAAAATAGTTAACCTGCTACAGGTTCAAATCCTGCCAGATGAATCGCCATTTGGCAATAATAGCTGAACTCGGTCAACTCTAGAGACACCCAGCAGCATCACCAATCCCTCAAGGCTGGATAAATCGTCCTCAACCGAGTAGTCTATCTGAGGAAATCTCTACATAAAAACCTACGATGAGTAAACAAAGTAGTCCTGAATGCAATCCCAGCCATAGAAAGTCCCATTTCCCATCTGTCTGGAAATTCTGTGTAAGTCAGCTGACAACCGCTGGGTTGATTGCTCTGGCAATACCGAGTCACCCTGCTACCGCAGGTGTCGATCAGTTTCAAATTTGTGCCGCTGAACTACTACGTGCAGATGTCTCTAGAGAAGTAGCATCAAGAGTCTGTGGTGAAGCACTCTATCCCAAGGATTTATCCCTGTGCGTCCTCAAAATCAGAGACTTAACACCCATAGCTGCCAATGAAGCCTTAAATGCTTGCAGGCGAGTTCGACGGCCTAGGGAATTAGCCAGCTGTGTAGTGAATATCAACAAGTACACTCCAGATCCCGAAGCTCTCTCGGTTCTAGACCATTGCCGCCGCAGCCTTCTCCCCCTACGTTTTGCTGAGTGCGCGATCGGCCTGAGCCGCGAAATAGATTTTTCCCCTGCCAGAGCATTAGAAACTTGTATTGCCGCCGAAGATTTTACGAGGTGATGGTTGTTTGTTGTTTGTTGTTTGTTGTTTGTTGTTGGTAATTGGTAATTGGT
>DNXU01000630.1:0-5159 GCA_003505715.1 Cyanobacteria bacterium UBA8803
GTAATACCGGACGTGATATTAGGAGGCGATCGCAAGACTCTGAATTGAATGAATTCGCCTTCCTACTGCTGCTGCTACTGGCTGTAAAGTGCGAACTAAATCCACCATGGCGTCTAAGGACAGTGCCTGACGCGCATCGGAAACGGATTTTTCCGGTTCTGGGTGGCATTCTATAATTAGTCCATCGGCTCCAGAGGCTACGGCAGCTTTTGCTAAGGGTGCTACTAATTCCCACTTGCCGACAGCGTGGGAGGGGTCTACAATCACGGGCAAGTGAGTCAGTTGCTTGAGGGCAGCAACCGCTCCTAAGTCCAATACATTGCGCGTGTAGTTATCGAAACTGCGAATGCCGCGTTCGCAAAGTACCACTTGAGAGTTACCGTGGCTGAGAATGTATTCGGCGGCCATGATGAATTCTTCGATAGTTGCCGCTAGTCCCCGCTTCAGTAGGATTGGCTTGTTGGCTTGACCTAGGGCTTTGAGGAGGTCGAAGTTTTGCATGTTCCGACTGCCAACCTGTAGCATATCTGCATGGGCAGCAATGGTTTCAATTTGCCCGATGGCCATGACTTCAGTAACGACCGGGATATTGTAGCGCGATCGCATTTCGGCTAAAATCTGGAGTCCTGCCAGTCCCAATCCTTGGAAGGCATAGGGAGAGCTGCGAGGTTTGTAAACACCGCCTCGCAATGCCTGTACGGGTGCGCGTTGCAGTTGAGTGGCGACGGTTTCCATTTGCGAACGACTCTCCACAGCACAAGGACCGGCAATAATTACTAAGTCTGAACCTCCGAAGGCAACCCGTTCTGAGAGTTTGACCGTTGTTTGGCAATCGGGTTGAGTAGCTAGGGCAAGTTTGGCATTCAACATGGCTAATGATTCCTGTTAACGAGAGAGGGGACAATAAAAAAAACCCGGTTCCTTTAGGGTTCCGGGTTGAGGTTGTAGCAACACTTTGGCACGACTTTACCTACCCAGAACTGTCTGTGGGCCAAAAAAAGTAAAAGCCAAAAAACCAGTTGCTCAGATAGGTAGTCACGATTTGCTCCTGAAAATTCTTGCTGTAAATAAAACAAAAGACCGCAGCGTTTGCTCTGCGGTCCACCGGGAGGTTCCATGGGGAACTGAATTCACCTCCGGTGAACCTTCCTAAACCAAAAGTAAAAGTAGTAGTTACTGGCGAACATAGCTGGGGTACAGGTGGGAATAGTTAAACAAATATCCTTAATTTCTGACTATAGCAAGTCAGGTAGGGTAAAGTCAATATCAGTAGGGGCGGGTTTTGGAAAAAAGTCAATCAGGGCGAGTCAAGTTACTTTGTCGGCTAATAGTACTATATTGAAACAGCGACTCGCCCCTACATTGGATGCTTTGTGATTTGGAACTCCCTTAGCCGCCGCTAATTTTCGCCTTATAACCCAGCTGAGTTAAAATCTGCACCAACTTCTGGGCGTGATCCCCTTGAATTTCCAAGGTATCGTCCTTAACAGTACCGCCGCTGCCGCATTGGGTTTTGAGCTGTTTGAGCAACTGGGTTAAGGTTTCAGGTTGGCATTGAAAGCCACTAATCACCGTTACTGTTTTGCCCTTCCGTCCCTTTCGAGACGCTTGAACTCTCAAATTTTGCCTTTCTGGAGGCACCTCCTGAATCGGTCTTTCTACAGCAGAGGGATTGCTATTAGAGCCAAATTCGCTGTAGACCACGCGATCGCTGGCGGGATTGGCGCGTTTGGATTTTGAGGAGTCCATCTTTTGACATTCAGCATACGGTCGCTTACATTTTAGTATTTTTTCCAGGTATACCCTAATAACCAAAAGAGAATTGTAGCAATCAGAGCGATCGCTACTGCTATGGGGGACTCGGAGACGGTAATAACAACGGCGATGCTGGCTGTGAGTAATAACAGCACCTGAAGGAGTAAAACTAGGGGTCGTCGGCCAGGAAAATTGGGACTTTGAAAAGCAACGGGGCCTCTTGCTTGCAGCCACCAGTAGAAGAGTTGTACCGACTTATTGAAAAACTGGTAGGGTAAAAGATTGCGAAGTTTTGAGGCGCGGGGTTCGCCGAGGGTGGAGTTCACAATATCTCGCATTACCAGGGTAAAGCGGGTGGCGAGATTGGTTAGCACGATGCTGGGAATATCTTTTAGCACCGTCTCTTTCCCTACTCGGTAGCGATCGCGAAAGAACTCCTCTTTTTCTTGAGGCGATAATGTACCAACAGCGTTTTTGGCTAAGGCGGCGGCAGCTAGAGTGCTGACGCTTTTTTCAAAGTAGCCGGGAACTGGCTTGTAGGTGGGGGGTTCATCTCCAAGTTTGGCCAGCAGGCGTTCTACGTCAGCGGGGTCAGTTGGCTCAATGCGCTGTCGGTTCCATGCTAGTTGTTCGGCAATCTCATCTTCAATGACGTTCTGGATATCTGAGGTTAAAATTGAGCGATGTCCTTCTAGGACTAAATCGTTCAAAATAATTTCTAAGGCTGCCTCAGAAATTTGCAAATGAGGATCGGCTAACATCCGTAAGTGGGAGTAGATTTTTTGGCGATCGCTCGGTTGGGCATCAGGGAAGCACTCTTGAATCAGTAATTCTAAGTATTCTTCTTGCGTACATCTGTTTTCCCGAGCTTGCCGTTCCAAGAAACGGGGGAAATTTTTCAGGGAAGTGCGAGTGACTAAGGCTTCAAAAATCCGGTTTAGTCCGTCTAATCGACCCCACAGCATATCATTAGAACGCCAGGACTTCTTAAAAAATCCGCCAAAAGCCCATAAGGTATCTCCTGCTAATTTCTCAGCGATTGTTTTCCCCTTTCCCAGCCCCATCTGAGCATCATCGGGACTGATCCGGATGGTATGAATCTGGTCTTTTTCCGAAAGAGAGGTTAAGTATTCAAAGGGGTAAAGCACGCGATCCAAGTTGGGGAAGCTTTGAAATCGAGTTAAGATATCTTCAGTCTGCTTCAGCCCACTGGCCTGAATCAATTTTTCTGAGGCTTGCTCGACGTAATATAAGATCGATGCGAATTCTGGGCCGTCGTTTTCTTTGTCAATATCCTGGAATTGCTTTGAAGACCAGATAGATTCTAGGTATGCTGGATCGTACTCAATCTGGCCAATTTTCTGCTTAAGCTGTTCAAAAATACTAGAAATTTGCTTTTGAGGTAACCATGCACTTTCTATTGATTTAAGGTGTTCGCCATCTAACTCTAGAGGTTTGACTTGTAAGGGTAATTGTTTAAAAATGTCGGCGGGTAAGTATTCCAGCTGATTTTGTGCCAACCCTTGAGGGGAGAATTCTGCTAACCCATCAGCATCAAAGAAGAAGCGGTGCACTCGGAGGAGGCGATCGTAGATTTGATGGCGTAACTGATTTAAGAGTTCGGGATGGGTAGGAGAGGGAGCGTATTCTAGCAAGCTGTAGAATGATTGGCTAACTTGAGGATGGCTCAGGAGAGTATCTAAGGCGGCGCGGATGACCTCTAGTAGCTTAATTTGGCGATTTAGTTGGTTGACTAATAAGCGGAGCTTTTTATACTCTATGCTATCTGGTTCCTTCTCCAGTAACCCAAACAGCTTTTCAACGATATAAAAATGCTGTCGTAAGGCATAGTCTACGTCAAGATTGTGCAGCTGTTTGCTAGCCTTGTGTAGAATTGCTTCCTGTTGCTGCCTGTCACCCTCACCTGTGATGCGGTCGATCAGCAATTGCGCGGTTTTTTCTAAAATTTCTTGCTTGTTTTGCTCGGAGTCGGTGCCATCGCCGAGATCCATCCGTAAAATGAGAGGCAGGATGCGATCGCGCAAGCCAATCAGGCGACTGCGCAGGTAAATGTCTTCGTCAATCTTAATCTCATTGGAAACACCACTGGCTGAGGGTTTGACAGCCTCTACATCACTCAGGAGAGACTTGTAGCGGCGGACTTTTTCATTTCGCTCTTTAATAGACTCCAGATCGTTGCTAATACTTTCATAAATTGGTAGACCGATTAAAGAGTCTTGCAGGACTTCCAAGACATTGGGTTTCGGCATCGTATTAAACTTGACGCTGCCAGCAAAGCGATCGGGACTAGGATCGATATAAAATAACTGGCGATTAACCGGACGGTTGGCGGTGCGGAAATAAATCTCTTTAATGGTATAGCTGAAAGGTCGGTTATCTAACACCCCACCATCTACAAAATGCAAGCGATACCCCTCTTTAGGCGGTTTTTCTGGTAACTCGCGAGTTTCGAGAGATCCCCACTGGATGAGGCGTTTATCCAACTCATTAGCATCATCTTTGAGGCCAATAGTGACAACCGGAAAGGCAAGGGGAAAGCAAGAGGTAATCCGGCACAGCTTGGCCAAGGATTGATAAGTCTGTTCGGGAGTGCGAGTGGGATCGGCAGGATCGTCGTTGGGATTAAAGGGTTCCTTACGGCCTTGACGGTGCTTGATACTAAAAATAGCGCGGTGGTTTTTCACCTCAATGACGCATCCGGTATCGTCGAAAACTTTATAAATACGTCCTAAAATATCGGTGCCAGTTACAAATAAATCTAATTCATTCGATTGAGATAGCCACTCCCCCTCTGGTGCGTTCTTAGGATTATCGGCCTTTCTAAAGGCATTAGCTAGCTCCTGTTGATAATATCCTGCCCCATCTAATAACGACTCAATGGTAGATTCCTTGGGTGAGGGGTGATGCATTAGTTCGCGAATACTGCCACTTTCGCGCCAAATTTGGCCGAATTCTTTAAAATCAACTACTTGTGTTGCGGTACTATTCGCTAAGGCGTAGCTCAGGAGTACGCCATTAATCCCGCCTGCGGAGGTGCCGGAGATAATATCGACGATAATATCGGCATCAGTGAGAGCCTTAATTAGTTTATAGATGCCCCGACCGCGTACAGCATTATAAAATTCGCGGCAAATCCCATTCATGTAAATGGCGAGAGAGACGCCACCATAAACCACCAGTCCTAGGCGATGTTCGCGACGAAATTCTGGTTTTTTTAGCGTTGGGGTAGACATGGCGTTTTCCTCGTCTTCATTACAGGAAAATGTTATGGGCGGGTTTTGATACCAGCATTATTGGTTATAGGGCAATCTTATCGGCTAAACCCGCCCCTACCACATCGCCCCTACCAGATCGCAATAAAGGGATGAAAATCCCTCATCCCT
>DNXU01000630.1:5399-10255 GCA_003505715.1 Cyanobacteria bacterium UBA8803
CCCTGAGCCTTGCCGAAGGGTTTTGGCGTCTGCTCCCTGGGTTCGGAACTTACTGGTTGTGGTTGCCTGGAAACTGGGCCCTCTTTTTGGGAAATGCGGCGGCGCTTTTTGCGGACGCTGGCTGGAGATTTCACTCTTTTGATAGAGTGGCGGCCTTGGTTTGATTTTCTTAAGAGTTGAGCTACTACAAAAGACCCAGCGGCACAGCCTAGAGCCAAACCCCCAAATATCGACAGCGGAAAACCCTCACTGGGTATAGATTCCTGCATGGCAATGGGGGTGGGTTTGGGAGTGATAGCTGGTTTGGATGCAATGGGGGGTTTAGGTTGGCTGGGGGATTTGGGTAGGAGTGCGTTTTTGGGGACAGGTTCCTGAATTGTTGATAGAGTTGGCTGAGGTTCGGACTCTGAATTTTCTATCGGTCCGGCATAGAACATACCAACTGTTGCGGCACTACCAACTAAAAGCACCCCTGCCCAAACTGTCCCCCAAAAGGCAAAGGGATAATTCTTAACCAGCTGCTGTAGACGCTGTAGGGGATATGGCTTGTCGGGCGGATTATCAGATGGGTTTAGCATTGACACCCTTAACGGTGAGGATAAGTTTTGAAACGCGATTCCTCGCGCCTGTACGGGGTATGAGTCACCATGCTGGAGGAATTTTAGCATAGCTTGCCCATTCCACCAATTATTGACTTAAATCTGCCGATCTTGCCACGAGCGCTTCCAGGAGAGTGGGACGCGATCGCCTGTAGTGGGGCACTCTGTTGGGCGTGCGATCGCTCTTGCTTGTCGGTTAATCCTAAAATAAAGCTCTAAATTATAACTAATTAAACTTATAAAAGAAAGATCCACTGGCACCCAATTTTAAGTTAATTCAAAGCGATGATTCAGGAAGGCGAGGGCATGACACCCTCTGATGGTTATAATCAAGAGCAAATCTATGACAACTCTCATTGCCAAAAAACTAACTCTGAACCAGGTTCATCAGCTTCTCAAATTAAATAAACTACCCAACGGCTCATTCTCCCCCTTACTAGCCCTAGAACCCCTCACAGAGTTTGAACAGCAGGAACTAGCCCAAATTCGGGATGACTTTGAAAATTACCTTATAGATGGCAAAGTTCTAGAAGGGCAGATTAAGTTATTGGTCATTGGCCTGTTACTAAAATTAGCTGGTTTCTACCGTTCCCCAATTAAAATCCACCTGGAACAAGATATAGACGATATCGTTATCGAAGATGAAGACAGGAAAATCACAGGTCGGTTTGATATCTTAGCCATTAATAAGGAACAACCAACCGCAACGGATGTGGCCTTTTGGCTTTTAGTTATTGAATCAAAAAATAGTGGGGTCAACTCTTTTGCAGGTTTACCGCAGCTGCTCACCTATGCTTATGAAAGCTTAGAACTTCAAGATCTCGTGTGGGGACTAACGACTAATGGCACGGATTACCGATTTGTCTTAATCCGGCAGGGAAATCCTCCAACCTATCAACAGATGCCGTTACTCAACCTGATGGACTCAGAAAGCGCCATGCAGTTGTTGCAGGTTCTCAAAGCTATCTGTAAATTACAAAATTTAATGATTGGTGATGGGTGATAGGTAATTGGTGATTGGTGATTGGTGATTGGTGATTGGTGATTGGTGATTGGTGATTGGTCAGCAATTTAAAGCTCATTACCTATTACCCATCACCAATCACCCATTACCCATCACCAATCACCCATTACCCATCACCAATCACCCATTACCCATCACCCATTACCCATCACCCATCATCATGTAACAGCGCTAAACTAGGAAACGCTGCCTAAAATCCTAAACTATGCCATCTCCCACCACACCTTTCAACTACCCACCTAGCTACCAAGCTGACCAAATTGAAGACTACCATGGTACGAAAGTAGCTGACCCCTACCGCTGGTTGGAAGACCCTGACTCCGAGGAAACGCAAGCTTGGATAGAAGCACAAAATCAAGTGACCTTTGGTTATCTCGCTGACATCCCGCAACGGGAGGAGATTAAACAGCGCGTTACTCAACTTTGGAATTACGAAAAATACGGCATTCCCTTTAAAGAAGGAAACCGCTACTTCTATTTCAAAAACGACGGTTTGCAAAACCAAAGCGTTCTCTACACCCTAACTTCCCTTGACGCCGAACCACGGGTACTGATTGACCCCAACACCCTCTCCGCAGATGGCACTATTGCCCTATCCGGTTTGGCCATTAGTAACGATGGCAATCTCATGGCTTACGGCTTATCCACCTCTGGATCGGACTGGAAGGAATGGAAAGTGCGGGATGTCGCAACGGGTGAAGACCGCTCTGATTATATTAAGTGGGTGAAGTTTTCGGGTGCCTCTTGGACTTATGACGGTCAAGGCTTCTTCTACAGCCGTTACGACGAACCCAATGAGACGACGAAACTAGAAGATATTAACTATTACCAAAAACTTTACTATCACCAACTCGGTACGCCCCAAGCTGAGGATATCTTAATTTATCACCGCCCCGACCAGAAAGAATGGATGTTTGGCGGATATGTTACCGAAGACGGTCGCTATCTGATTATCTCTATTAGTCAAAGTACTGATCGCAAGAATCTCATCTTCTACAAAGACTTACAAGTGGCAGATTCCCCTGTAGTAGAGCTAATTTCTAACTTTGAGGCTGATTACAGTTTTATTGATAATGATGGCTCAATTTTCTGGTTCCGCACCGACCTAGATGCGCCTCGCGGTCGCGTCATTGCTATTGATATCAACAATCCAGCCAGAGAACATTGGCAAGAAGTAATTCCCCAAACCGCAGAAACTTTAACCAGTGTTGGCTTACTCAACAATCAATTGGTTGTTGATTACCTTAAAGATGCTCGTGCCGTTATCAAAATTTTTAACTTAGAGGGTTCCTTCGTCCGAGAAGTGGCATTACCGGGAATTGGTTCAGCGGGTGGGTTTGGCGGCAAGCGTCACGATACGGAAACCTTCTACCTCTTTACTAGCTTTACTACCCCCTCAACCATCTATCGCTACGATATGGTCAGCGGGCAAAGCACGATTTTCCGCCAGCCCAATGTTGACTTTAACCCAGACGACTACGAGACTAAGCAAATCTTTTACCGCAGTCAAGATGGTACGCAAGTACCAATGTTCATCACTCATAAAAAGGGATTGCCCCTAGATGGCAACAATCCAACTTACCTTTACGGTTACGGCGGATTTAATGTTTCCCTAACTCCCACTTTTTCGATTAGCAATCTGGTGTGGATGGAAATGGGGGGAGTTTATGCTGTTCCTAACCTGCGGGGTGGTGGTGAGTATGGGGAAGAATGGCATCAAGCAGGCACCAAGTTAAATAAGCAGAATGTCTTCGACGATTTCATTGCTGCTGCTGAGTGGTTGATTGCGAATCAATACACTTGCCCTGAAAAACTAGCCATTGGTGGTGGCAGTAATGGCGGATTATTAGTAGGTGCTTGCATGACCCAGCGTCCAGATTTATTTGGTGCTGCCTTACCAGCAGTGGGCGTGATGGATATGTTACGCTTCCATAAGTTTACGATTGGTTGGGCGTGGTGTTCTGATTACGGCTCCCCAGAAAATCCGGAGGAATTTCAAGTGCTTTATGCCTATTCCCCCCTCCATAACCTGAAACCTGGGACAGCTTACCCAGCAACGATGATTACTACTGCCGATCATGATGACAGGGTTGTACCCGCCCATAGTTTCAAATTTGCAGCAGCGTTACAAGCAGCACATGTTGGTGAAAAACCAGTATTAATCCGCATTGAGACGAAGGCAGGCCACGGTGCTGGGAAGCCTACGACTAAAATTATTGAGGAAATCGCTGATAAGTGGGCTTTTTTGGTGCGATCGCTCATGAATGCCTAATTAGGGCGTCTGGTTGATTAACCCTAATAACACCTATCGAAGGGCGGGTTTTGGCTTAAGGCATATCTGTAACTCTCCAATATTTGTCGCTAAACCCGCCCCTACAAATATTGGGGNNTTGGTGTTTAACCGGACATAATATAAGGTGGAATGTGAGGGTTGGGTTATTGTGAATTCCAAGTATTTAACTCGACTGAGTTATGAAATTAGTAATAGGTTATTCAATTTCATTGGTAATCTCCTCACTAAAGAGTGGGATGCTAGGCTATTAGGTCTATCGAAACTACCAATCGCTACCATTATTGATGTCGGAGCTAATGATGGTCAGTTTGCTAAAAAAATTTCTAAAATTTTTCCGCAAGCTAGCATTTATGCCTTTGAGCCTTTAACCGAACCTTTCAAAAAGCTAGAGAACTGGGCAGTGCGGCACAATGGTAGAGTAACCGTGTTTAATGTAGCTTTGGGGGATGCAGTCCAAGAAATTCAAATCCACAATCATTTATATTTTCACCCTGCTTCTTCTATCCTAGCTACAACTCAACTCTGCGAACGCATTTACCCAATGTTGAGCAAGCAAGAAACTCTGACCATACAACAATCAACTTTAGATAGAGAGCTTTCTCATCTTCCTCACCCCCTTCACCCAGATATTCTGATTAAGCTGGATGTGCAAGGCTATGAGGATAGAGTGATCCGGGGTGGTAGGGAAACCTTTAAAAAAGCCACAGCCTGTATCGTAGAAATTGCTCTCGATCGCCTTTACGAAAACCAAGCCGAATTTAGAGATATTTTCATTCTCATGGATAGCCTGGGATATCGCTATGCTGGAAACTTAGATCAAATATGTGCTAAAGATGGACATGTAAGGTATTTAAATGCTATTTTCCTGAAGTAAAGAGAACAGGGCATAGGGGATAGGGCAACGAAAATATCATGTTCAGTTGATTAACCCTAATAAAAC
>DNXU01000630.1:10432-14405 GCA_003505715.1 Cyanobacteria bacterium UBA8803
AACAACCAACAACAAACAACTATGCGCGTTGAACCCTGCTGCCAATCTTTATTAGCTCGCATCTTGCCAGCAGTAGATGAGAAGAAAGAGGGGACTTGTATTGATGTGGGGGTAGGGACATTTGCCTTCTATTGTGAACTATTTGCCCGCTTAGGATTTAAGACTGTGGCAGTGGAACCTCTGCCTGTGAAAAAATTACGGCAGATATGCCAACGGGACAATATTACCTTGATTGAAGGCTGCTTATCAGATATTAATGGCAATCAAAACTTACATCTGGGGACTTTTGCAGGATTCGGGAATCGGAATTTTAGTTCTTTATCGCCAGATTGGTTTGGTTCTTTGCAGGAAGTCAGACAAGTACAATCGATGAGATTGTTGAATTTACTCTCAATGGTGCAAGCCAGAACAGTTACTTGTCTCAAGCTTGATATTGAAGGATGGGAATCAGCTGTGATTCGCCAATTTCCAGAATTGCCCAGCACCTTAATGCCCAAGATAGTAATGTTTGAATACGGTGGTGGGGTGAGCAGGCAAAAAGGGAAAGGAGGCTGGTCGGCCCAGTTCATGAAAGGAACAATTGAATGTCTAGCAGTTTTAAAGGCATGTGGGTATGGTTTTAGTATCGGGATCGATTTGGCAGCTGGCACCAAAGAACGTATATTTGATTTGCAATCCTCAACTTTAGAACCGGATGCGATTTTCTATCCTAATGCCATCTATGGCAATATTATTAGTTTTCATGGATGCCATTATCCTGAAGATGAAATCGCTAAAATTGCAACTCTCTATTATGGCAGTTGGGTCAATTTTTTACTGACAGCTATTTTAAGCAGGTAGGGATAAGTGCCTAAGTAGAAATTAACCCGCGATTGCTACTATTGCCATCAGCACTTAATTTAAGGTGCTTTTTGTAGGTTTATTGTTAGAATAAATACTGTATTTAATACTAGTTTGAGATGAACCGCTAAAAGCAGGATGGCTTTATGGTACAAACAGTAGGGATTACGAAAGCGATTACTAATCTGGAAGAGGTGCGGGAAAAGTTTAATCTGAGCCAAAGTAACGACCCTGTCTTTTTCACAGAATGGCTTGAAGCTCAGGAATCGCTCAGCGACTCAGAAAAGCAATCACTCGATAGATTAAAAAATCGCTATTTTTCTTATGTAGATAAAGGAAAAATAGCGGAAGGGACAATAAAAATTATTATGTTGTCTCCGCTGTTAGAATTGATGGGGTTGTGCGACCCACCTTTTGAGATTCAGGGAGAAAAGTTTGTTAAGTTTGAAATTTTGGCAGGGGGAAGGGGAGGGGAAGAAGAGCCTGTACTAGAAGGATACATTGATGCTTTAGTGGTGCGAGAGCAAGTCTGGGTGGTCTTAATTGAATCTAAGCGAAATGGCTTTAGCGTGAGGCAAGCTTTACCCCAAACCTTAGCCTATATGATGGCAAATCAGAACTCTCAAAATCTGATTTTCGGGATGATAATGAATGGCGAAGACTATATTTTTATCAAGCTAGATCAGCAGCTAGGCCAGTACGCACTCTCAAAAAAATTTACCCTTGACAATCCTCAGAGTAACGAATTATACGAAGTTGTGCGGATAATGAATCGGCTGGTTAGTTTGTCTGTTCCAGTGTAAGGTAATTGGCAAGGTATTGGTTAAATCTGAGTGAGAGTTGGGTCTCGTTACCAAAGACCCAACCGACAAAGGTGACACGCTACCATCAGCTAAAGGACTGTTCCCCGCATTGCTTCGGCGTCAATGGGTTTCATCAGATAAATCTGCAACAGATTACCGACGATTGAGAGTTGGAATGGTAACTTACGCAATACCTTCACCCACTTGGGTTGAGAAGTGCGATCTATTTCCGACATTTGCAAGTTGAGATCGGAACAGCGACGCAAGCGGGAGAAAAATTCTGGATTTTCGGTATCGAGGGTGGACGGAAAAGCTCTAGCTGCTGTTTCGTTGGTTTTGCGAATCACTTCGGTATCAAATTCGGTGGGATCTATTCCCAGTACGCGATAAAAATCACTGCGTTCGTGGACTGTCAGGGTATGGGTAGCAAATACTGACAGCAAGAAAAACCGACTCCACCACCGAGATTGCCAGGTTTTCCAGAGTTTTGGTTGCGATCGCAGCAGTGCCTTAAAAATATCTCCATGGCGGTTCTCATCCTGGCACCAGCTTTCAAAGTAGCGGAACAATGGATAGAACTGATTTTCGGGATGTTTTTCGAGATGACGATAAATAATGATATAACGCCAGTAACCAATCTTCTCTGACAAATAGACCGTATAAAGTACCCACTCAATCGGGAAGAACGTATAGACGCGATGCTTAGTTAGGTAGGCTAAATCCATCGTACAGCCAAAATCTCCCATAGCTTTATTGAGGAATCCAGCATGACGAGCTTCATCCCGTGCCATAAGCTGAAACATTTCAGCCAGCACGGGACTGCGATCCTTTAATTTGCGAGAGAGTTCCTTAAACAGCAAAAAACCGGAAAACTCGGACACGCAGGATCGCTCCAAGTAATCAATAAATGCCTGTCGCGCTTCTCCGGTAATGTTGTCCCAGGATTGATTGAACGCCTCATCCCGGACAAAGTGGTGACGGTTATAGTCTGCCCGCATTTCCGCCAACATTGCCTGTATCTCAGTATCCTGAGCAGACAAATCCATTTTTGCCGCCGTTTCAAAGTCCGTTGTATAAAACCGGGGGGTGAGGATGTTTTCCTTGATTGCCTTGGTCTTGGTTGCCGAGATCTCCAGAGCGGGCTTTGGTGGAGAGATAACCATAGTGTTCTATCGTCGCTTATAACTCAATAGCCTTTAAGTTATACTACTTGTCGCTGATTGAAAAGACCCTTGTTCGTAAAGCTTAATAGATATATACTCTCAAGAAATTTTGTTAAGTTATGAAAACTCATGCTCATTTAATCGCTTAACAGCTATATAGTGGTTTGCGAGTCTTCTGGATGAACGAAGCGTAACTGCTGAACGAAGAACAGAGGAGTCCAGGAGTCTAGGAGTTCAGAAGTTCAGAAATTTCTGAACTCCTTTCCCAGCTGGACATTACCCTAACAGGTTGCCGAGAGAACCATTTCTAAGAAATGAGGTAATTTGACCATGAGCCACGATCTAGCCAACCGCTTGCGAGAAGGCACCAAACACTCCCACACCGCCGCAGAAAACACCGCCTATATGAAGTGCTTCCTCAAAGGGATTGTGGAACGGGAGCCATTCCGCAAGTTGTTGGCCAATCTTTATTTTGTCTACAGTACGCTGGAAGAAGCGCTGAGGCGTCACCAGGAGCATCCAGCAGTCGGATTAATGTATTTCCCACAGCTAAACCGTACATCGAATCTGGAAAAAGACCTGGAATTCTACTATGGCAGCAACTGGCGGGAAGAGATTGCGCCTTTGCCAGCAGGCCAAGTTTACGTCGATCGCATTAAAACAATTGCCGATAGCGATCCAGTACTTCTGATCGCTCATGCCTATACCCGCTATATGGGGGACCTTTCTGGGGGTCAGGCGTTGAAAAATATTGTCCGTTCCGCCATGAAGTTGCCACCCGATCGGGGAACGGCGTTGCACGAATTTGAGCAAATCCCCACCGTCGAGGCAAAGCGAGCATTTAAGGAAAAATACCGTGATGCCCTCAACTCGTTACCAGTAGATGAAGCCACAATTGAGAGAATCATTGCTGAAGCTAATTATGCATTTACTCTCAATCGAGATGTGGTTGATGAATTAGAAGATGATGTTAAAGCCTTGATTGGTGACCATGTCTTCGATCTGCTCATCCGCCAGGATAAACCCGGTAGCACCGAGCGAGTTCCGCACAGTTCTTCAAGTGAAGCTGTAGTACTTCAATACAGTATTTAGTATTAGTCAGGTAATTTAATTGTGATTGGTAATTGGTGATTGGTGATTGGTGATTGGTGATTGGTAATTGGTAAT
>DNXU01000630.1:14617-17559 GCA_003505715.1 Cyanobacteria bacterium UBA8803
ATCACCCATCACCTATTACCAATCGAGAGAAAATTTACCCATGAACTTTTCGCTGCCTGCTGTTCAATTTGACTCAATATTGCTCCGCAAGTACGACCAACCTTTACCGCGCTACACTAGTTATCCGCCTGCAACGCAGTTGACGCCGGAGTTTGACGAGGTCGATTTCAGGGCGGCGATCGCAGTTGGTAACTATAAAAAAACGCCCCTGTCTCTCTACTGTCATATCCCCTTTTGCGAAACAGTCTGTTATTTCTGTGGCTGCAATACTGTGATCACCCAGCGCAAAGAAATCGCTGAACCTTATCTAGACTATACAATCAGCCATATTCGCCAAATGGCTGATTTGATTGATTACAATCGCCCAGTCAATCAGATGCATTGGGGAGGAGGGACGCCTAACTATCTCTCTCTGGGCCAAGTCGAAAGGTTATGGACTAACATCAACGAGCATTTTAACTTCGAGCCAAATGCAGAAGTTTCCATTGAGGTCAATCCCCGTTCTCTGAACCGTGACTATATTTTCTTTTTAAAAGAATTGGGATTTAATCGTATCAGTTTTGGCATTCAAGATTTTAACCCCCAAGTTCAGGAAGCGGTGAATCGCATTCAACCAATAGCCATGCTCTTTAAGGCCATGGATTGGATCAGAGAAGCGGGGTTTGAGAGCGTTAATGTTGACCTGATTTATGGGTTACCCTTTCAAACCCTGCACACGTTCCGCGACACGATTTACAAGACTATCAAGCTTAATCCCGATCGCATCGCTGTATTCAATTTTGCCTATGTCCCCTGGTTGAAGCCCGTACAGCGGCGGATTCCCCAAGAAGCGCTGCCCCCAGCTTCAGAAAAACTCGATATTCTGCAAATGGCGATCGAGGAACTGACTGAAAACGGCTATCAATTTATTGGCATGGATCATTTCGCTAAGCCAAACGATGAATTAGCGATCGCGCAACGGGAAGGGCAACTCCATCGCAACTTTCAGGGGTATACGACCAAACCAGAATCTGATTTAATTGGGTTTGGCATTACCTCAATTAGTATGCTGCATGATGTATACGTTCAAAATCACAAACGGTTGAAAGATTTTTATCATGCCGTTGAGAACAGAGCGTTACCCATTGAACGGGGAGTCAGCCTAACCCAAGATGACATCATTCGCCGAACCGTCATCATGGAATTGATGTGTCAGTTCCAACTCTCAAAAGATGATTTGGAAGCAAAATACCATCTCAGTTTCGATGGAGATTTTGATGAGTACTTTGCCAGCGAACGAGGGGAGCTTAAAAAACTCGAAGCAGACGGGCTAATCCATATCTTCCCTAATCGCATTCAAGTAACTCCTGCCGGGAAATTATTAATCCGCAATATTGCTGCGGTTTTTGATGCCTATCTCCGCCGGAAGATAATGGCCAATTTTTCCAGATCCATTTAATCAACCCTACCGCCAGACTATCGCAGCAAGCCTCAGGCAGGGCGACCCAATAAATTACATTCGCCTGTCCACCTAACCCTAAACAGCGGGTCGCCCCTACAGGAGATATGTATTGTTTACATTCATTAAGAATGAAATTTTTTCATCGGGACTGCCTTCACAGCATTAGGAGTCTGTTCTGCTAGCACAGGCAATTCACCCATGTAAGATTCCGATAATTCAGCTTCTCCATTAGGAGAGCTAGCACCATTGTTGGTATTGTAAATAACTGTACCCGATGCCGATGCCATCTGAGGTTTAGTACGACGCCCTAACCAAAAAGAACCAACTGCGATCGCAACTCCTCCCCCTGTTCCCACCAGCCACCAAGGCCAAGAATTTGGGATTTGGGATTTTTGATTTGGGATTGGGGATTGTCCTTGTTTATTTTTGTCTTTTTGGGTTTGGTTGCTACCCCGTAGAGATTGGGCGTACAGTTGAGTAGCACGCTGGGTAACCACTAAATCCCCCTCGAATAAACCAGTTTTCACCTCAACTATGTCTCCGGAGGTTTGGCCTAAGGTAACTTCAACAGGTTGGAAGGCATTGCCATTTTGTAAATAAACTAGTTTTTTCCCATTCGCATCAACTACCGCTGAGTTGGGAATGGCTAAAATAGCTGTGGCTGTCCGAGCTGTTTGCACTTCTAGTTCGGCAAACATCCCCGGTTTGAGTTCTCCACCAGCGTTGTCTAGTTCGGCTTTGACTGGCACCACCCGCGTTTCGCCTTCCACTAATGACCCCATAAAGGTAATCCGTCCGGTGAAACTACGATTAGGTAGACTAGCCACTTTGGCGATCGCTCGTTGTCCCGTTTTTACTTTATCTAAATCTTTTTCATAGATATTCGCAGTGGCAAAAACCCGACTATCGTTCACAATCGTCATCAGCTTACCGCCTGCATCCTCGAAGGTTTGACCGAGGGTAACTTCGCGATCGCTAACCGTGCCAGAGATAGGAGCCGTTACTGTCACCAGTCCTTTATTATTAACAGTTGTACCCAATTGTTGCAACCTAGCTCGATAGGTGGCATCACTAAGGCGGATACGGGACTGAGCAACCTCAACAGCAGCTTGAGCGCGTTTGAGTTGAGCTTCGGCTTCCAAAACTTCCCGGCGACTGCTGGCTTTAGTCAGTTGAGCCTCGCCTTCTCTCAGATGAGCTTGGGACTCAAGCATTTGTCGTCGTGGTAACGCTCCTGCACTCGCCAACTCCTGATCTCGGTGATACTTTTCGCGAGCCACCTCAACTTCGGTGCTAGCTTGTTTGATATCAGCAGATGCAATTTGACGCTGTTGCTCTAGGTTTGCTTGAGCCAGCTTTAAATCTGCTTGCGCTTTACTTAATTCTGCTTCCGCCTCTGCCCGTTTTTCTTGAGATTCAACCCGCAGTGCTACTAAGTCGGGTGCAACTAAGACAGCAACAGGTTGGCCCGCTTGCACAGAAGCACCAGGTTCCACCAACA
>DNXU01000630.1:17600-18044 GCA_003505715.1 Cyanobacteria bacterium UBA8803
GGCAAGGTTTCAATCTGACCAGTAGTTTTAATACCAATCGCCACCTGCTGCCGTTTAACTGGTTCGACCTTGATTCCTAACCGTTTAGCAGTTGCGGCGTCAACCTGAATAGCATCAGCAGGCTGTACAGCTTCGTTGGTACTCTGAAATTCATGCCCCCCATGTCCGGCGTGAGCTAAAACAGCTATGGGACTAGCTAGTAAAACTAGACTCAGGATTGCTCCAGAAATATTATGGAACGGCACGGAAAGTTGGGAACGGTTAGAGGGGTGCATCATTTAGGAATTTTCTTAAGTGCAGTGCCGAATCTGTACGCTCTCCAACCAGTTTTCCATAGAGAAATGAAATCAAGATGAAATTGTTGGTTGTTGGTTGTTGGTTGTTGGTTGTTGGTTGTTGGTTGTTGGTTGTTGGTTGTTGTTTGTTGGTTGTTAGATGCTGTTT
>DNXU01000522.1:0-2682 GCA_003505715.1 Cyanobacteria bacterium UBA8803
AAGTTGGGGGGCAGGGGGGGCTACTGTAGGTTACTTGTGGCTGATTAACTCACCAGATAAGGTGTTGGGTGAGTGGGAGATGCGCTTGGTGCAGGAGGTGGCACATCAGTGTGCGATCGCTCTTCGTCAGGCTCGACTTTATCAGCTTGTCCAAGCGCGTATTACCCAACTAGAAGAACTCAAGCGCAGCAAAGATGATTTTATCAGCCTAGTGGCTCATGAATTGCGCTCTCCAATGTGTGGTATGCGCTTGAGCATTCAAACGCTACAGGCTCTAATGCTTCAGGGGAGAAAGTTTTGTGAGGAAAAGGCGGATTGTAACCAGTATTGTACTAAAAGTTCTAAGTATATCCAGATTTTAGACAAAGAGTCTGAGCGACAAATCAACCTGCTCAATAACCTACTGGATTTGCAGCGACTTGAAACTGGACATCAAGCTAAGGCTTTGATACCTGTTAAATTAAATGATTGGTTGGCAGAAGTTGCAGAACCCTTTGAAAGACGAGCGCTTGCACGCCAACAGTCTCTGAGTGTTGATCTTTCAGCAGATCTTCCTTGCTTTGTCTGTGACTCTAACAGTTTGAGGCGTATTCTGAACGAGTTGCTTAATAACGCCTGTAAGTACACTCCACCGGGCGAAACCATTACCTTAAATGCTGCTGCTGCATCTGGCACGCTGCAATTGAGAGTTTGTAACTCAGGAGTTGAAATTCCTGCCCCAGAGTTACCCCGGATTTTTGAAAAGTTCTACCGAGTCCCCGACGGCGATCCTTGGCACCAGGGAGGTAGTGGCTTGGGACTTGTGTTAGTGAAGGGATTAGTAGAGCAATTAGGAGGCAACCTTCAGGTTGAGAGTGCAGACCAACATACCTCCTTTACGGTTGAACTACCCTTGGTAAGCCAACAATTAAACCCACTCTTGCAATAAGGCAAACTTCAGTGTGAGGCTGCCGACGGTGAGATCAGCCGAATTTAACCAGCAAGCAATAAGAGCTTATGTCTACTCAAGGTTTTCTATCAGATTGTTCCTTACCAGAAATTTTTCAGGTTCTGGAGCGAGGGAACAAAAGTGGCAGATTAAAGGTTTGTATTGTGTTGGGAATTCCCCGCATACCAGTGCGATCCTATTACATCTGGGTAAATCGAGGTCATTTGGTAGCCGCAGCTAATCGGTTAGACAATCGGGGTTTAATTCTACTATTTAAGTTCACTGAAGGGCACTTTGAATTCTACCCAGATGCAGTTTTGCCTCTACAAGAAATGACTGGATTAACTATTCCGTTATCTAATATTTTGGGCTCAAAAAATGCTTCTTGTTGTATAAGCTATACCTGAATCTTAAAAACTCCCTTATCCCTCTGACTCTCAACCTTTACCAGGAGTGAAAAATGGCTCTCACTATTGTTAATATCACCTTGCTCAAGGTGCGTCAAGAAATTGAAGATTTTTTAGAGTCTTATCCAGAACAAATTTATAAACTAGTTGTGGCGGATAAGGACTTATACCAAGAATTAGTTGCTTATGTTCTGAACCGGACTACCAATCGCTTTCTGGTGATTCCGGAAGAAAATGTTTCTTCAATCCAGCCTGAATCGTTGATTTTGACGACTGAGGAAAGGTTCAACCTAGAAAAATTGATTTTTCAAGGAATTTATCTACTTGGGAGCAGACAGTTAACACTTACGCATCTATCTTCTTGCTCGTGACTCTCAACTGAATTTAGGAATTCAACTCGATACAGAATGGTGTTTGTCACTATATGGAGAGTTAATAAAATGTCCACAATTCTTGCCATTGATGACGATTCGAGATTTTTAGAACTTCTTCTTGAATGGCTAGCATTAAACGAATTTCAGTCCATTGGTGCTGAAGATGGGCTGATGGGATTGCAGTTGGCTCAAACTCAAGATCCCGATCTGATTCTTTGCGATGTCAGAATGCCAGAATTTGATGGCTATCAGGTCTTAAAGGCACTTCGCAGAAATCCCGCGACTCAGAATATCCCTTTTATTTTTATCACCAATGAAGAAACTGACAATCATTGGAGACGTGCTAGGGAATTGGGAGCTAATGGTTGTTTGGATAAGTTCTCTATTTGCAAAAAATTAATCCATGAAATTCAAGAAAACCTACCTATAAATGCTTGAAGGAGTTAAAAACTGAGACAGATTGTAGGGTATGGTTACAGCTTTGAGTTTTGAGTGGGGTGTGGGTCAATTTTGCCTACACCCTACACCCTACACAATTTAAGGAGGTTCGCTTATATACTTCAACCTAAGAAGTTACCCAAAATTCTCGCCATAGACGATGATTCTATATTTTTAGAACTTCTTATAGAATGGCTGTCAGTGAACGAGTTTGATGCCATTGTCGCTGCAAGTGGGCGACAAGGATTGGAGCTGGCTCAAACTCAATTGCCAGATCTGATTATTTGCGATATCAGAATGCCAGGTGTTGACGGTTATCAGGTCTTGACTGCACTTCGTCAAAATCCAGTGACTCAGAATATTCCTTTGATTTTTCTCACTAGTGAGAATAAGGAATATCATGCGATACGCGCTCAGGAATTGGGAGCTAATGCTTGCCTGAATAAGTTCTATCTTGGTGAAGAGTTAAGGCGGGTAATTCAAGAGCAACTTTCCTTTAATATTTAGGGTGATTAAAAAAACCTAAATCAGAGCG
>DNXU01000522.1:2962-8012 GCA_003505715.1 Cyanobacteria bacterium UBA8803
AGGGGTTAGGGGATGAGGGCTTAACGATCAGAGTAGGAACATTCCATTTTTGTAAATATATTTTTCTTTAAACGATGCCGACCGCCCAAACAATTGATCCGACAGACGAACTCGATCTGAGGCAATTACTCAAAACCCTGACTGCCGTTAAGAAAGGTGACTTTTCGGTGCGGATGCCAATAGATAAAACTGGATTGGCGGGAAAAGTGGCCGATACGCTTAACGATATTATTGAACTCAATGAAAGGACGGTGCAGGAGTTCCAGCGAATCAGTACGGTGGTTGGGAAAGAGGGCAAAATTACCCAGCGGGCATCTTTGGGAAATCCTGCTGGTTCCTGGACGGCATCGATTGAGGCGGTTAATACCCTAATTGCCGATTTAGTCCAACCCATGGCGGAAACCTCTCGCGTCATTCGGGCAGTGGCGAATGGGGATTTATCCCAAACTATTGCCCTAGAGATTGATGGCTCTCCCCTGAAGGGAGAATTTCTCCAAACGGCGCAAATTGTTAACACGATGGTGGCGCAGCTGAATTCCTTTGCCTCAGAAGTGATCCGGGTAGCGCGGGAGGTGGGAACTGAGGGCAAGTTGGGGGGACAAGCAGATGTGAAGGGCGTGGCGGGTACTTGGCGGGATTTGACCGATAACGTTAACTTGATGGCAGGCAACCTCACCGATCAAGTGCGGAATATCGCGGAAGTCACGAAGGCTGTGGCGAATGGGGACTTGTCTAAGACGGTGACGGTGGATGTGAAAGGCGAGATTTTGGAGCTGAAAAACACTGTTAACGTGATGGTGGATCAGCTGAACTCCTTCGCCAGTGAGGTGACGCGGGTAGCGCGAGAGGTGGGGAGTGAAGGCAAGCTGGGGGTGCAAGCGGAAGTGCGGGGGGTGGCAGGCACCTGGAAAGACTTAACTGATTCAGTAAACTCGATGGCGGGGAACCTGACAGGACAGGTGCGCAATATTGCCGAAGTGGCTACTGCGATCGCTAACGGTGACTTATCCAAAAAAATCACTGTTGATGTGAAAGGGGAAATGCTTTCGCTCAAAAATACCATGAACATCATGGTGGATCAGCTGAGTTCTTTTGCTAGTGAAGTGACGCGGGTAGCGCGAGAGGTGGGGAATGAGGGTAAGTTGGGGGTGCAAGCGGAAGTGCGGGGGGTGGCAGGCACCTGGAAAGACCTGACGGATTCGGTAAACTCGATGGCAGGGAACCTGACAGCACAGGTGCGCAACATTGCTGAAGTGGCTACGGCGATCGCTAACGGCGACCTCTCCAAAACTATCACCGTCCCAGTGAAAGGGGAAATTCTGGAGTTGAAAAATACCATGAATATCATGGTAGATCAGCTCAGTTCCTTTGCTAGTGAGGTAACGCGGGTAGCTAGGGAGGTGGGGAGTGAAGGCAAGCTGGGGGTGCAAGCGGAAGTGCGAGGGGTGGCAGGCACCTGGAAAGACCTGACGGATTCGGTAAACTCAATGGCGGGGAACCTGACTGCACAGGTGCGCAACATTGCCGAAGTAGCTACGGCGATCGCTAACGGTGACCTTTCCAAGAAAATTACCGTCCAAGTCAAAGGGGAAATTTTAGAGCTGAAGAGTACCATGAATGTCATGGTGGATCAACTCAGTTCCTTTGCCTCTGAGGTGACGCGGGTGGCACGAGAGGTGGGTAGTGAAGGCAAACTGGGCGGCCAAGCAGACGTGCGGGGTGTAGCAGGCACCTGGAAGGATTTGACCGACTCGGTGAATTTCATGGCGGGCAGTTTAACCGCCCAAGTCCGCAATATTGCTGCCGTGACGACGGCAGTAGCTAACGGCGACCTTTCTAAGAAAATTAGTGTTGATGTGAAAGGGGAAATTCTGGAGTTGAAAAACACCGTTAACACGATGGTGGATCAGCTCAATGCCTTTGCTTCTGAAGTAACGCGGGTGGCGCGGGAGGTGGGATCGGAAGGCAAGTTAGGAGTACAAGCTCAAGTTCTAGGGGTAGCAGGCACCTGGAAGGATTTGACTGATTCGGTTAACTCGATGGCGGGGAACCTCACCGCCCAAGTCCGCAACATTGCCGAAGTCACTACAGCAGTTGCGAATGGCGACCTCTCCAAGAAAATTACTGTAGATGTAAAAGGGGAAATTCTGGAGCTGAAAAACACGGTAAACACGATGGTGGATCAGCTTAGTTCCTTTGCTAGTGAAGTAACGCGGGTGGCGCGGGAGGTAGGATCGGAAGGCAAGCTGGGCGTGCAAGCAGATGTCCGGGGTGTGGCAGGCACTTGGAAAGACCTCACGGATTCGGTGAATTTCATGGCCGGAAGTTTAACTGCCCAGGTGCGTAATATTGCCGCTGTGACGACGGCAGTAGCTAACGGCGACCTTTCTAAGAAAATTACCGTGGATGTGAGAGGGGAAATTTTGGAGCTGAAAAACACTGTTAACGTTATGGTGGATCAGCTCAGTTCCTTTGCTAGTGAGGTAACGCGGGTAGCGCGGGAGGTAGGCACCGAAGGCAAATTGGGCGTGCAAGCGGAAGTCAAGGGTGTGGCGGGGACGTGGAAGGATTTGACGGATTCAGTTAACTCCATGGCCTCCAGCCTGACTGCGCAAGTGCGCAATATTGCCGAAGTGACGACGGCAGTAGCTAACGGCGACCTCTCCAAAAAAGTTACCGTGGATGTGAAAGGGGAAATTTTAGAGCTGAAGAACACGATTAATATCATGGTGGATCAGCTCAGTTCCTTTGCTAGTGAAGTAACGCGGGTTGCCCGTGAGGTGGGGAGTGAAGGCAAGTTAGGCGTGCAGGCTTACGTGCGAGGGGTGGCTGGCACCTGGAAGGATTTGACCGACAAGGTCAACTTAATGGCCAGCAATCTGACAGCTCAAGTCCGGAACATCGCCGAAGTGACCAAGGCGGTGGCTAACGGTGACCTTTCTAAGAAGATCACCGTGGATGTGAAAGGGGAAATTTTAGAGCTGAAAAATACCGTCAACACCATGGTAGACCAGCTCAGTTCCTTCGCTAGTGAAGTAACGCGGGTGGCGCGTGAGGTGGGGACAGAAGGCAAGCTGGGGGGTCAAGCCCAAGTGACAGGGGTGGCAGGTACTTGGAAAGATTTGACCGATAACGTCAACTCAATGGCTAGCAACCTAACAGCTCAAGTGCGAGGTATTGCCAAAATCGTAACGGCGGTTGCTAATGGCGACTTAAAGCGGAAACTGATGCTAGATGCGAAAGGGGAAATTGAGACCCTGGCTGATACGATTAACGAGATGATCGATACCCTAGCTACCTTTGCCGACCAAGTAACGACAGTGGCGCGAGAAGTAGGAATTGAAGGCAAGTTGGGAGGACAAGCCAAGGTGCCGGGAGCAGCAGGCACTTGGCGGGCACTCACGGACAACGTCAACGAACTGGCTGCAAATCTCACTACTCAGGTACGAGCTATTGCTGAAGTCGCGATCGCAGTTACCAAGGGAGATCTAACTCGTTCCATTTCGGTTGAGGCGCAAGGAGAAGTTGCGGTTCTTAAAGATAACATCAACCAAATGATTGCCAACCTGCGGGAAACCACCCAGAAGAATACCGAGCAAGACTGGTTGAAAACCAACCTGGCCAAATTTACCCGGATGCTCCAGGGCCAGCGAGACTTGGAGACTGTATCTACCCTGATCCTCTCAGAACTGGCTCCCTTAGTCAGAGCCTCTCACGGCGCGTTCTACCTGATGGAAGAAGTGGAGAGGTTGCCGGATGGCGAAACTGCCTCTAAGTTTCAACCCTCAACCTATCGCAATAGCAACCAGTTCCTGAAGCTGATCAGTACCTTTGCCTACCGGGAACGTAAGCATCTGTCGAATCAGTTTCGCTTAGGTGAAGGCTTGGTGGGACAATGTGCGGTGGAGAAGCAACGAATTCTACTGGAACAGGTGCCAGACAACTATATCAAGATCAGTTCCGGTCTGGGGGAAGCTGCTCCCCTCAATGTCGTCGTCTTACCCGTCCTGTTTGAGGGACAAATTACCGGAATTATTGAACTCGCCTCGTTCCGGCAGTTTAACGAGATACATCTGACTTTCTTCGATCAACTTACCGAAAGTATTGCGATCGTTCTCAATACTATTGCGGCTTCGATGCGGACTGAGGAGTTACTCAAGCAGTCTCAATCCTTAGCTCAAGAGTTGCAAAGCCAGCAAAACGAACTGCGAGAAACCAACCAGCGTTTAGAACAACAAGCCAAATCCCTGCAAGCTTCTGAAGAACTATTAAAGCAGCAGCAGGAACAGTTGCAGCGTACCAACGCCGAACTAGAAGAAAAGGCGCGGTTGCTAGCCGATCAAAATAGCGAAGTGGAGCGCAAGAATGGGGAAATCGAACAGGCCAGACGAGCCATTGAAGAGAAAGCCGAGCAACTGGCGCTGACTTCTAAGTATAAGTCGGAATTCCTAGCTAATATGTCCCACGAATTGCGGACACCCCTTAACAGTCTCCTCATTCTCGCCCAACTGCTGATGCAGAATGTGACGGGGAATCTTAGCACCAAGCAAGTCGAATACGCGGAAACGATTTATGCAGCTGGTAACGACCTGCTGGCCCTAATTAATGACATTTTGGATCTCGCCAAGATCGAATCCGGCACGATGGCGGTGCAAATCGATCAAGTCAAGTTTAGCGACTTACAAAATTTTATCGAGCGCACCTTCCATCAAGTAGCTCAAGACAAGAAATTAAATTTCACTCTGGAATTTTCACCCTCTTTACCCCGCAGCCTCCATACCGACGCCAAACGCTTACAACAAATTTTGAAGAACCTGCTCTCCAATGCTTTTAAATTTACAGAGCAAGGAGAAGTCCGCCTGTTAGTTCAACCCGCTACCTCCGGGTGGAGTCTCGACCACGAAATCTTGAATCATGCGGATTTAGTGGTATCATTTGCAGTCATAGACACGGGTATTGGTATTGCCCCAGAGAAGCAGAAGATCATTTTTGAAGCGTTTCAACAGGCCGATGGCACTACTAGCCGGAAATACGGCGGCACTGGTTTGGG